>NZ_CP139979.1:4065000-4172500 GCF_034424525.1 Sphingobium yanoikuyae | reverse complement strand
TTTGAGAGAAGTATCCTGAAGGAACTCGGCAAATTGCCTCCGTACCTTCGGAAGAAGGAGGCCCCATCTCAAGGCAACTTTTGATGGGGGGCACAGGCCAGGGGGTAGCGACTGTTTAGCAAAAACACAGGGCTCTGCTAAGTCGGCTTCAAGACGACGTATAGGGCCTGACGCCTGCCCGGTGCCTGAAGGTTAAGAGGAGGAGTGCAAGCTCTGAATTGAAGCCCAGGTAAACGGCGGCCGTAACTATAACGGTCCTAAGGTAGCGAAATTCCTTGTCGGGTAAGTTCCGACCTGCACGAATGGCGTAACGACTTCCCCACTGTCTCCAGGATATGCTCAGCGAAATTGAATTCTCCGTGAAGATGCGGAGTACCCGCGGTTAGACGGAAAGACCCCGTGCACCTTTACTGCAGCTTCAGAGTGGCATTAGGAAAGAACTGTGTAGCATAGGTGGGAGGCTTTGAAGCATTGACGCCAGTTGATGTGGAGCCATAGGTGAAATACCACCCTGTTGTTTTCTGATGTCTAACCTCGCACCGTTATCCGGTGCAGGGACCCTCTGTGGCGGGTAGTTTGACTGGGGCGGTCGCCTCCTAAAGAGTAACGGAGGCGCGCGATGGTGGGCTCAGGACGGTTGGAAACCGTCTGTTAGAGTGCAATGGCATAAGCCCGCCTGACTGCGAGACTGACAAGTCGAGCAGAGACGAAAGTCGGTCATAGTGATCCGGTGGTCCCTCGTGGAAGGGCCATCGCTCAACGGATAAAAGGTACGCCGGGGATAACAGGCTGATGATTCCCAAGAGCTCATATCGACGGAATCGTTTGGCACCTCGATGTCGGCTCATCACATCCTGGGGCTGGAGCAGGTCCCAAGGGTTTGGCTGTTCGCCAATTAAAGTGGTACGTGAGCTGGGTTCAGAACGTCGCGAGACAGTTTGGTCCCTATCTGCCGTGGGCGTCGAAATTTGAGAGGAGTTGACCCTAGTACGAGAGGACCGGGTTGAACATACCTCTGGTGTACCTGTCGTCACGCCAGTGGCGCAGCAGGGTAGCTATGTATGGACGGGATAACCGCTGAAAGCATCTAAGCGGGAAGCCTCCCTCAAGATAAGATTTCATCGAGCCGTCGTAGACCACGACGTTGATAGGCTGGATGTGGAAGTGCGGTAACGCATGGAGCTAACCAGTCCTAATTGCTCTGTTCGCGCTTAAGAGTCCCACCATCAACGACAGTTCTGGGAACTGTCCACGATGTGGTCGTTAAGCCAGCCCAGATATACGAACATACAAACTCCAAAGCTCTTGTTGTTCACTTTCCCAAGTGAAAGTGAATTGTGCACGGTATCGATTAAAAACCCGCAGTTATGCGCCTGCTTCATTGCTTGGTGACCATAGCGTCTGTGACCCACCCGATCCCATCCCGAACTCGGCCGTGAAACCAGTCTGCGCCGATGGTACTATTGCTCAAGCACTGGAAGAGTAGGGCGTCGCCAGGCATTGAAGCACGCGCATAGCAACGGATCAAAAACCCATCACAATGTTACAAAACAGGGCGGCCGACAAAGCCGCCCTTTTTGCGTGTCAGGGCACCCAAATCGCCCAGTGTCGCGGGATGGAGCAGCCCGGTAGCTCGTCAGGCTCATAACCTGAAGGTCGTAGGTTCAAATCCTACTCCCGCAACCAAATCACACACAGCACATACACACGCCGCCTCGGACAGCCCCAAGGCGGCTTTTTTTGTGTTCGCGCCCTACCAGACCAGCGGCAGCGACTTGGGCCCAACCACACCGCCAGGCCAGTAGCTGATCAACGCATCAGACCGAACCGCAAAGTCCGGCAACCGCCGCAGCCACTCCTGCAACGCAACCTTCACCTCCAGCCGCGCCAGATGCGCGCCGATGCAGCTATGCACCCCGCCGGCAAAGGCCAGGATCGGCTTGCGTGGCCGGTTGAAATCCACACGGGTCGGATCGGGAAAGACGTCCGGGTCGTAATTGCAGGCGGGCAGGATGCTGTTGAACTTGTCGCCCTTCTTCATCTGCACGCCGCGCATTTCCAGATCCTGGGTCAGGGTCCGGCCGGAAAAGGTAACGGAAAAGACCCGCAGCAATTCTTCCACCTGGGCATTGATCTGATCGGGATGGGCGATGATCTCGCGCCGCCGATCGGGATTTTGCGCCAGCCACAGCCAGATATTGTTGAGCGTCGCGAACACCGTGTCGAGCCCGGCGATGAACAGGAAGAAGGTGAAGCCGAAAATCTCCCGCTCGCTCAACGGTTCGCCACCCGGCCGCGCCTGGATGATCGTGCTGATGACGCCATCATCGGGCCTGGCCGTCTTCTCGACGATCACCTGCGCCAGATAGGCTTCGATCCCGCGCATGGCGAGGCCGGCGGTCATGCGATCCTGCGAATGGAGCAGGTCGACCGCCCAGCCGACGAAGGTGTCGCGCATCTCCTGCGGCAGGCCCATGAGATCAAGGAAGATCGACACCGGCAGCGGTCGGCCGAAGGCGGTGGTGAATTCCACTTCGCCCGCATCGATGAAGCCATCGATCAGCTCATTGGAAAGGCGGCGCATATAGGATTCGAGCCGCAGCACGCTTTGCGGCGAGAAGGTCGAATCGAGGATCGCGCGATATTTGCGATGATGCGGCGGATCGATCTCCAGCGGGATGAAATGGAAATAATTATTGGGGTCGCGCGGGAAGGGCGTGGCCCCGGCGGTGGTGAAATATTCCGGGTGGCGCAGCGCGAAGAAGGCATCTTCATGCTTGATCGTACACCAGCTGTTCCCGATCAGCGGATTGACGCTGTAGAAGATCGGCGGATGCGTCTCGTGCAGCTTCGCCATGAAGGCATGGGGCGCGGCGAGAAATTCGGGACCGGTGGTGAGGCCGATCTCGCGCACCAGTTCGGGCGGGACATGGGCGGGAATGTCCATCACCGGCGTCGCTTGGGTGGTTGCCATGATCGGGCTCCTCAATATTGCGCAGCGGGCAGGTGGACGACCAGCCCGTCGAGCGCATCGCTGGCGATGATCTGGCAGCCAAGGCGGCTGCTCGGGCGGCGCTCGCTGGCGGTGCATTCGAGCATGTCCAGCTCGGTCTGCGCAGGCGCGGGCAGACGGTCGGCCCAATCCTCCTCTACATAGCAATGGCAGGTCGCGCAGGCGAGGCCGCCGCCGCATTCGCCGACCATGCCGTCGAGCCCCTCGTTAAGCGCCGCGCGCATCAGATTCTCGCCCGTCGGCACATCGATCCGATGCTCCGCGCCGCTGGCCTCGACAAAGAGGACCGTCGCCATCGCACTCTCCCATATATCTTCGTGATGAGAACAATGTTCTCAATGCTGGCACTATAGTCGCGGGCTGCTAGATGGAAAGCGATTAATGCAGAGAGGATCGCCGACCATGTACCGGGTGCCGCAGACCGACGACGCGATCACGGAACTGGACGATCGCAACCAGCAGATCGTCGCCGCCGCCTATGATCTGCTCGACGAGGAAGGGCTGGAGGGGCTGACGATCCGTGCCGTATTGCAGCGCACCGGGCTCGCCCGTCGGGCGCTGTACGATCGCTTTGCGGGCAAGGATGATCTGGTCCTGGCGGTGTTTGCCCATACGCTCCGCCGCGCAGCGGAACAGTTCGGCGAACAGGTGCGCGACCTGCCGGACCCGCTGGCGCGCTTGCATCATATCGTGACGGCCATCGTCATCGGTCGCGCAGCCATTGATGGCGATTGGCAAGGCGGCCAGCGCCGGAGCGCGGCGCTCAGCCGCGAGCATCTGCGCCTGGCGGAGGCGCGTCCGGTCGAACTGCAAAAGGCGGTAAGCCCGCTCATCGACTTGATTGCCACGATCCTGTCCGACGGCATGGCCGAGGGGCAGGTCCGCGCAGGACCGCCGTCGTGGATGGCGCTGCTTGTCTATAATCTGGTCTCGACCACCGTCCACAGCCAGTTGCTTGCCGAGGAGGCCGCCATTCCCGACCGCCAGCGCCGATCCGAACTGGCGGTCGAGATATGGGAATTTTGCCGCCGGGCGATCGCGGCCTAGCGCGCCAGCTTCAGCCGATCGCGGAAGAAGGCGGTCATGACGTCGAAGGCCTCGCGCGATTCCGGCAGGGCAGGATCGTAGAAGAAGGCATGGCCCAGCCCATCCCACATATGCAGGTCGGCCTTCAGCCCCGCCTTCACCAGTTCGCGATGGGTGTTGACGGTCGCGCTCATCTCGAAGGCGCGGGTGCCGGTGATCAGCAGCGTCGGCGGAAACAGTTTCAGCGTGGGCGGCGACAGCGCCGGCGACACCAGCGGATCGCTGCGGTCGATACCCTTGAAATAGGCGCGGACATCGTCGCGCGGCGGCAGCGCCTGGAAGGGCCGGGCAAAGCTCTGGCTGTCGCCGCCCCAGCGCGCATCGCCCGAGGCGCAGAAGATGCCGATTGCGCCGGGCAGCGGCAGTTTCTCATGGATGAACCAGGCGATCGCCTCGGCCGTCAGCAGCCCGCCGGCCGAACAGCCGAAAATGCCGATATCCTGCGGCTTGTAGGTCCTGAGCAGTTCGCGATAGACCTTGGTCACATCCTCGGTCGCGGCCGGCCAGATGGTTTCGGGCGCCTGGCGATAGGTGATGGAGAGGATCTCCACCCCGACCAGCCCCGCGAGCGGGATCGATTCCATCATGCCGGTGCCGCCGGCCACGCCCATGATGAAGCCGCCGCCCGGCAGGTTGAGCAATATCTTCCCGCGGTTACCCGGTGCGATGCCGGCTGCCGGTGTCGCACGCACGGCCGCTATGCCGGCGATCTGTTCCTCGCGCGTCGTCACCTTGTACATCGCCTTCAGCGCATCGATCCGCGGCGCGACCAGTTGCGGCATGCGCTGGCGCAGCGCACCGGCCTGCCCGGCGGCGACCGCGCGCATCATCGGCTCTTCGGGATCGGTCGGCGTGCGCGGCAGCGCCTTCTTCGCCGCCTCGCTCAGATAGATGGAGGGGGGCAGGCGAAAGCCGGGAACATGGACCGTGCCATCCGGCTCGATCGTGCCGGAAGCCGGTGGGTTATCGGGCGGCGGCGTCTGGGCGGGTGCCGTTCCGGCCAGGGCCAGCAGGACAAACGGCAAGGCGAATCGCATCGTCATGAACATCGCTCCTCTCCATCTTATATTATGGTATATAACATATCGACTTGAGCGGGCGCGGCAAGGGGGCTAGACCGGCGCGGTGACGATCGATCCCGACAGCGCCTTCACCGACCCGCTCGACGCGATGCTGGGCTTCCATCTGCGCCGCACGGCGGCGGCAGTCACCGGCGCGCTGGGCGAGGCGCTGGCGCCGCTTGGCCTCAATCCGGGCGAAGCGACCTTGCTGCGCCTGATCGGCGCCAATCCGGGGTGCAGCCAGAGCGACATTGCCCGCGCGCTGCGCGCCCAGCCGGCCAATCTGGTGCCGCTCATCAACAAGCTGGCGCTGTCTGGCCTGTTGGAAAAGGGCGCGGGCAAGGGGCGCGCCATTCCGCTGACGCTGACGGCGGAGGGGCAGGCGCTGCACGGCCGGGTTTGCGCGGCGTTCGACGCGCATGAGGCGCGGATCGGTCGCTCCATCCCGATGGAACAGCGCCACGACGTCATCGCCCTGTTGCGCCAGATCTGCCTCGACGCCTGTTGCGGCCCGGCCTAGCCGGAGTCCGCCTCCACCCATAGCGGGTGGCGCACCATCGCGCGGGCGAACAGCTCGGATTCCAGATGCCCGGCCAGCCAGCCGCGCAACGCGGTCCAGGGCTGCGCGGCAAACCAGTCCGGCTCGACCGCCGCAAATTGCCGCACGAACGGAAAGATCGCCATGTCGGCCAATGTCCGCCGCGCGCCACAAAGCTGGGCCTGATCGCGCAACCGCGCCTCCAGCGCGTCGAGGCGCCCGGCCGCCTCGGTTCGATGGGCGATCGGGTCGCTGCCATGGCGCTCGGCATATTTGTAGCGATCCAGATGCCGCTTGAACGGTCCGTCATTGGTCGCGATCAGCGCCGCGTCGTCACCGGCCAGCCACCCCTCGGGATCATGCCGGCCGAGCGCCCAGCGCATGATCTCCAGGCTCTCGTCGATCACCCGGCCGTCGGGCAGGACCAGCACCGGCACCGTCCCCTTGGGCGAGGCGGCCAGCATCGCCGCCGGCTTGGCGCGCAGCAGGATTTCGCGATGCGCCACCGCCTGTCCGCTCATCAGCAGCGCCAGCCGCGCCCGCATCGCATAGGGACAGCGGCGGAAGGAATAGAGGATCGGGGCATCGGCCATGGCCCGCCTTAACCGCGGCCATCGCCAAAGAGTAGTCTTACTCCGCCTCGACCCATGTCGTCGTCAGCGCGCGCGGCGAGAGATATTTGGTCGAGGTCCAGCCGCCATCCACGACGATCGTCTGGCCGTTGATGAAGGCAGCGCCGGGCGAACAGAGGAAGGCGATGGTGCTGGCCACATCCTCCACCTCGCCCAGCCGCGGGAAGGGGGTGGTCTCCACATTCACCCGCTTGAACATCTCGTCCTCGAACCGGTGGCGCACCATGTCGGTCATGGTGACGCCCGGCGCGACGCAGTTGGCGCGGATGCCCTGCGGGCCATAGTCGCAGGCGATGTGCTTGGTCAGCGCATCCAGCCCGCCCTTGGCCGCCGAATAGGCGCCGCCACGCCGTCCGCCGATCACCGCATAGGTGGAGGTGACGTTCACGATGCCGCAGCCCTCGCCCATATGGACGATCGCCTCGCGCGCCAGGCGGAAGGGCGCGCGCAGCATCAGGTCCAGGAATCCGTCCAGCGTGGCGTCGTCGGTTTCGTGCAGCGGCTTGGGACTGCCCGCGCCGGCATTGTTGACCAAAAAGTCGATGCGGCCGAAGCGATCGAGCGCCAGCTGCACGATCTGCGCCGGCGCATCATCCTGAGTCACGTCGATGGACAGGGTTGCGACCCGCGCCGGATCGCCGATTTCGCTCTCCAGCGTCGCCAGCTTGGCCGGATCGCGGCCGACGCCGACGATCGCCATGCCGGCGGCATGCAGCATCTTCGCCGTGCAGAGCCCGATGCCGCTGCCCGCCCCGGTGATGATCGCTACCTGCATCTATCCTGTCCTCTACGCTGTCCTGCCCCGCTCTTATCCGCTTCGCCGGGCATCGGCGAACCGCCATGGCGATGCCTTGCCGCCCCGGCTTGAACCCGCGCGCGCGCCGCGTCACCCCTGCGCCATCATCTGCATAATCCAGCGAAAGGCCCGCTCATGTCCGAACTGCGCTACGACGATCGCGTCATCGTCATCACCGGTGCCGGGCGGGGGCTTGGCCGCGCCTATGCGGAACTGCTGGGCGCACGCGGCGCCAGGGTCGTGGTCAATGATCCGGGCAGCGCGGTGCGCGGCGAGGGGATCGACGCCGGCCCGGCGGCCGAAGTGGTGGCCGCGATCAAGGCGCAGGGCGGCGACGCGATCGTCTCGACCGACAGCGTCGCCACGCCGGAGGGCGGCCGCGCCATCATAGAGGCGGCGCTCGACCATTATGGCCGGATCGACGGGCTGATCCACAATGCCGGCAATGTCCGCTACGGCTCGATGCAGGCGCTCAGCCAGGAAGATTTCGACGCCGTGCTCGACGTTCATCTGCGCGGCGCCTTCCATGTCGCGCGCGCTGCCTTCCCGCATATGTGCAAGGCGCGCTATGGCCGCATCATCCTCACCAGCTCGATCGGCGGCCTCTATGGCAATCGCGATTGCGTCAATTATGGCATGTCCAAATCGGGCATGATCGGCCTCAACAATGTGCTCGCGCTGGAGGGGGAGGCCGAAGGGGTCAAATCCAACATCATCGTGCCCGGCGCCGTCACCCGCATGGCCGAGGGGCTGGATATCTCGCAATATCCGCCGATGGGGCCGGAACTGGTCTCGCCGGTCGTCGCCTGGCTGGCGCATGAAAGCTGCTCGGTCACGGGCGAGATGCTGGTGTCGATCGCCGGCCGCGTCGCCCGCGCCTTCATCGCCGAAAGCAAGGGCGTCTATCAGCCCAGCTGGACGCCCGAGGATGTCGGCGCCCGGATCGACGCGATCATGGACAGCCAGGATCCGCTGGTCTTCGGGCTGGAGGGCCATGTCGACCATATCCGCTACAGCTTCGGCCGCGCCGTCGCGGGGGAATAAAGGCCGCGTTCCGATCGCATCCGGCCAGTCGAATCCGGCCAGTCGAACCCCGGCGGTTGATGCGCTATGGATCGGGCATCCCCGTGCGGAGTCGGAACCCATGAAGGCGGAACGGATCGACGAGGCCAGCCTGCGCCAGCTGGTCGAAAGCTTCTATGCCAGCGTCCGCGCGGACGACCGGCTTGGTCCGATCTTCAACGACGCCGTCGACGACTGGCCGGCGCATATCGACCGGCTGGTCGATTTCTGGTCGTCGGTGATGCTGTCGTCGGGCCGTTACAAGGGACAGCCCGTCCCGGTGCATATGGCGCATCGCGACCGGATCACGCCCGACCTGTTCGACCATTGGCTGAATCTCTGGTCGCAGACGACCGACGCCGTCATGGTTCCGGCGGCGGCCGCCGCCTTGCAGGACAAGGCGCAGCGGATCGCGGAAAGCCTGCAACTCGCGCTGTTCTTCCGGCTGGGGGCGCCGCCGGTCGCGGGGGCATGAAGGGGGCGCGGATACGCGCCCCTGTCCGCCTTATTCGATCGTCACGCCGACCACGCGCCAGCCGCCATTTTCGCGATCCAGCGTCACCGTCTCGATCGCCTGCGCCTGATTGGCGTAGCGGGCGCGGAACTTCACCACTTCATAGCCATGGGGCGGGGCGGGCAGTTCCTCCTGGCTCAGCAGGCTGCGGGACTGGAGGGTGCCGAACCGGCGGCGCATCGTCTGCGACACCTCGGTCCAGACCTGCACCGTGTTGAGTTTCTGGAAAGCGCTGCCGGTGCCGCGATAGCTTTCGGCCCATTTGTCCTGGTCGATCAGCGCCAGCCATTGGCGCGCGGCGTCGACGACCTCGGCATTATGCGCCTGGGCGGCGGCCGGCATCGCTTGCGGTGTGGGGGCGGCATCGGGCAGGGCGGCGAGCGCCAGCAGGCCAAGGACAAAAGTCATGAGAAGCACTCCAGGAAGGATCGGGCGCCGGCGATCGGCCGGCCCCACGCCGACGACCGGCGCCTCGTCCTGATCCGCTTCGACCGGGGCTGCGTCTGCCCCCAATAGCCTGTCCCCCAGAAAATCGGGGGGTGATGCCTCGGGCGCACCTTCGGCCTCCAGCAACAGCCGGGCGGCCTCGCGGCTGCTCGACACCGCCATCTTGCGCCGCGCGTCGCGCAGCCGTTCGTTGATGGTATGGACCGACAGGTCCAGGCTGCGCGCGATGGATTTCGCGTCATGGCCCCGGACCATCAGGCGCAGCGTCTGCTTTTCCTTCTCGGTCAGCGCCCAAAGGCCGTCTGTCATCCCGCTGGTCATGGCGCCAGATGTACGAAGCCCCCGGTGCGCCAGCTACCCCAAAAAATTCGTATCTTTGGCGGGGCCGCTCAGTCCGACAGGCTGCGCAGATAGGCGATCAGGTCGGCGCGCGCGAGCGGGTCGGGGATGCCGCTGAACTGCATCTTGGTGCCGGGCACGAAGCGCTGCGGATTGGCGATCCAGGCGTCGAGCGCCTTGTCGTCCCAAACGCCGCCCTTGGCGCGCAACGCGGCGGTATAGCCGAACCGGGCGCTGTGCTGGCCGATCGGCTGGCCGTAAATGCCGTGCAGATTGGGGCCGCCGGTGTCGGGGCCGCCGGCGCTGCTTGTGTGGCAGGCGGCGCAGGTGCCGAACAGGCGGGCGCCGGCCTTGGCGTCAGCCACCGTCATCAGCTTTTCCAGCGTCGGATTGGGGCCGGCGGCCTTCAACCGCTCGGCGCGGCGATCGTCGGCACAGCCGATCAGGCTCAGGGTCAGCAACAGGGCGGCGGAGGCGGGACGCAACATGGCGCGCCCATGCCCGATCGGCGGGCGCGCGGCCAGCGGACCAATTGTCCTACGACGCCGCCGGTGCGGTCTCTTCCACCAGCCGGGCGCGGATCTGCTGCTTCAGCACCTTGCCGGCGTCATTCTTGGGCAGGGCGTCCCACAGCGCCACCGCCTCGGGATATTTGAAGCGGGCGACGCCATGGCCCGCCAGATGCGCGGCCAGCGCGGCGACGTCGGGCGCGGCGCCGGGGCGCGGCACGATCACCGCCACCGCCCGTTCGCCGGTGCGCGGGTCGGGGATGCCGACGATCGCGATCTCGGCAATGGCGTCATGGCCCACCAGCAGATCCTCGATCTCCTTGGGCGCGATATTCTCGCCATTGCGGATGATCAGATCCTTGATCCGGCCGGTCACCACCAGATGGTCGCCATCGACCCAGGCGCCCTGGTCGCCGCTGCGATAATAGCCGTCCGGATCGAAGCTCGCGGCCTCATCCGCCTTGTGGATATAGCCGACCATCATCTGCGGCCCGCGCGCGCGAATCTCGCCATCCGGCGCGATGCGGACGGTGGCGATGCCGGGGCGGCCGTCGGTCTCGGCGGCATGGGCGACATCGGCCCGGTCGATCACGCCGACGGTCGTGACCGGCAATTCGGTCGATCCATAGACGCGGCTGACCACCGCCTGCTCGAAATAGCCGGCCGCTTCGCGGATCAGCGCCGGCGGCACCGACGCTCCGCCACAGATAAACAGCTTGAGCGCGGGCAGCCGCGTCTCCGCCGCGCGCGCCGCCGCCAGCAGATGCTGCAGGAAGGGGGTGGCCCCGGCCATATGGGTGCAATCGGCCTCGGCCATGATCCGCACCGCATCGTCCGGGTTCCACTGTTCCATCAGGATCGCCGTCGCGCCCAGCAGCAGCGGCGTTTCGAACGCATAGATCGACCCGCCAATATGGCTGATCGGCGACGGCACCAGGAAACGGTCGCCCGGTTCGACCAGCCAGTGGCGGCCGATCTGGCGGATCAGCGCATTGATCGAATTATGGCTGTGCATCACCCCCTTGGGCCGGCCGGTGGTGCCGCTGGTGTACATCACCATGCGCACCTCGTCGGCATCCAGCGCGGGCAGCGGCCGGCCGGCCGGGGCCGAAGTCAACAGGGCGTCATAGGCGCAAACTTTGCCATCTTCCCCCCGGACGATCACAATCTCCGGCGGCCTCTCCATCTCCGCCGCCACCCGTTCCAGCATCGCGCCATAATCATGGCCGCGGAAGCGCTCCGGCATGAAGATCATGCGGCTTTCCACATCCGCCAGGATGAAACGCAGGTCATGGTCGCGCAGCGACGGCAGGATCGGATTGGCGACCATGCCGGCCAGGGTCGCGCCCATGTAGATGACGGCCGCCTCCTGCCAGTTGGGCAGCATGAAGGATATGACGCTGCCGACCGGGAAGCGCACCAGCAACGCCTGCGCCAGACGCTGTGCCTGATCGTGCAGGCCGGCGGCGGTCAGGCAATGATCGCCGTCGATCAGCAGGATGCGGTCGGGCGTATCGCGCGCTGCATGCGCCAGCGCATCGGCGGCGGTGTCCGATCGCCACCAGCCATCGGCATAGGCCTGCGCCGCCTGATCGGCGTCCCAGCGTATGTCCCACCCTGCGGCGGTGATCCGCCGTCCTGCTCCTGTCCCGGCCATGCTCGCTCCGCTGTCGATGGATGAGCCATGCGAAAGAAGCGCCGACCGGGCAAGCGCAGCGCCGATCCAACGTCCCCGCGATCAAATCGGCGAGCCGGTTCCGACCCTTCCGATCCTCCTTTATGGCCGACCCGATCCGTTTCGAGAGGGCAGCATGCGCATAGTCGACAATTTCATCGGGGGGCAGCATCGCGCATCGGCGTCGACGCGCCTGGGCGACATCTTCAACCCCGCCACTGGCCAGGTGCAGGCGCAGGTCCGCCTGTCGGCGCCCAGCGAACTGGATGAAGCCGTCGCCAATGCGCAGGCCGCGCAACCCGCCTGGGCCGCGATGAACCCGCAGCGCCGCGCCCGCGTGATGTTCAACCTCAAGGCGCTGATCGAACAGCATATGGACGAGCTGGCCGAATTGCTGTCGGTCGAGCATGGCAAGGTCCATTCCGATGCCAAGGGCGATATCCAGCGCGGCCTGGACGTGGTCGAATTTGCCTGTGGCATCCCGCATCTGCTGAAGGGCGAATATACTGAGGGGGCAGGTCCGGGCATCGACGTCTATTCGCTGCGTCAGCCGATCGGCATCGCGGCGGGCATCACCCCGTTCAACTTCCCGGCGATGATCCCGATGTGGATGTTCGCGCCGGCAATCGCCTGCGGCAATGCCTTCATCCTGAAGCCCAGCGAGCGCAATCCCTCTGTCCCGGTGCGCCTGGCCGAACTGGCGATGGAAGCGGGCTTGCCGGCCGGTATCCTGAACGTCGTCCATGGTGACAAGCAGGTGGTGGACGCGATCCTCGATCATCCCGCGATCAAGGCGGTCAGCTTCGTCGGCTCGTCCGACATCGCCCAATATGTCTATGGCCGTGGCGCTTCGAACGGCAAGCGGATGCAGTGCATGGGCGGCGCGAAGAATCACGGCATCGTCATGCCCGACGCCGATTTGGATCAGGCGGTCGCCGACATTCTGGGTGCGGCCTATGGTTCGGCGGGCGAGCGCTGCATGGCACTGCCGGTGGTGGTGCCGGTGGGCGAGCAGACGGCGGTGGCGCTGCGTGCCAAGCTGGAAGCAGGTATCGCCGGGCTGCGCGTCGGCGTGCCGAGCGATCCCGATGCCCATTATGGCCCGGTGGTGAGCGCCGCGCACAAAGCGCGGATCGAAAATTATATCCAGATGGCGGTCGATGAAGGCTCCGAACTGGTGATCGACGGTCGCGGCTTCGCGCTGCAGGGCTATGAGGATGGCTTCTTCCTCGCCCCGACCCTGCTCGACCGCGTGACGCCGCAGATGAAAAGCTATCAGGAAGAGATTTTCGGTCCCGTCCTGCAGATGGTTCGTGCCGAGACGTTTGAGGAAGCGATCGGCTATCCGACCAGGCATCAATATGGCAACGGCGTCGCACTCTTCACCCGCAATGGCGATTTCGCGCGCCGCTTCTGCGCCAATGTCGAGGTCGGCATGGTCGGCATCAACGTGCCGATCCCGGTGCCGGTCAGCTATCACAGCTTCGGCGGCTGGAAGCGCTCGGGGTTCGGTGACATGAACCAATATGGCATGGACGGCGTGCGTTTCTACACGCGGGTCAAGACCGTCACCCAGCGCTGGCCGAGCGGCGGCGCGGTGCTGGATCAGAGCTTCGTCATCCCGACCATGGGCTGAAGCTTATCCTGGGATGAGAAGGCAAGGGCGGGCCGGGTAACCGGACCCGCCATTGTGCCGTCCGGGCGAAAAACTGGCACGGCGATGGCGGCGAGCTATAAGGCGTGGATCGACCACAGGAGAGAGGCGATCCATGACCCCAAAGGGCGACCAGGCATTATATCAGCGGATACGGCGTTCGGCGCAGGAGGCGGCGGCGCTTATCCCGTCGGGCGCCAAGATCTGCATGGCATTGGGGACGGGCCAGCCGCCCGCCTTGCTCGCCGCCCTTGCCGAACGCGCCCGGTCCGCTTCTGTCGCTGATCTGCGTATCTATTATATGCTCTGCACCGGGATCGCCGGCGCCAGCCTGTTCGACTTCGCGCTGCGCGACCGGATCACGCCGATGAGCCTGTTCCATGGCGGTGTCGAACGGATGCTGGATCGCCAGCATGGCGAGGCGCATCTGCCGATGATCGATTTCCTGCCCTGTCATTTCAGCCAGGTGCCGCGCGCCATGGTCGAGCATGTCGGCGTCGACACGCTGATCGCGACGGTCGCGCCGATGGATGCGGACGGCAATTTCAGCCTGGGAACCGATGTCGACTATGCGCTGGCGGTGGCGCGCAAGCCCGGCACCCGGATCATCCTGGAGGTGAATGCGCATATGCCCTATGTGCGGGGCGACTGCATGATCCCCCTGTCGGCGGTGACCGCGCTGGTCGAGCATGATGTCGCATTGCCGACGCTGCCGGCCATCACCCGCACGGCGGTCGACGATGCGATCGGCGCCACCGTCGCCGGTCTGATCCGCGATGGCGATTGCCTGCAGATGGGGATCGGCGCGCTGCCGGAGGCGGTGTGCGCCGGCCTTGCTAATCATCGGCATCTGGGCATCCATACCGAGATGATGACGACGGGCCTCGCCGGACTGATGCAGTCGGGCGTGGTCGACAATAGCCGCAAGCAGATCCATGCCGGCAAGGCGATCTATACCTTCGCGCTTGGCGATCAGGCGCTTTATGATTTCCTGCACGACAATCCGGCGGTCGAGGCGCATCCGGTCGATTATGTGAACAACCCGTTCCTGATCGCGCGCAACGACAATATGGTGTCGGTGAACGCGACACTGCAGGTCGATTTCCACGGCGCCTGCAATTCCGAATTCGTCAACGGGCGACAGTTCAGCGGCACCGGCGGACAGGTGGATTTCGTGCGCGGCGCCTATGCCTCGCACGGCGGCCGATCGATCATCGCCTGCCATTCGACCGCGGCCAAGGGCACGATATCGCGCATCACCCCGCGTCTGGACGGGCCGGTGACGACGCCGCGCATGGACACGCATCTGATCGTCACCGAATATGGCCTGGCCGACCTCAAGGGCAAGTCGGTGGGTGAGAGGGCCAAAGCCCTGATCGCCATCGCCCACCCCGATTTCCGGGAGCAACTGGACCGCGCCGCGTTCGACGCCGGGCTGTTTGCCGGCTGATCAGCGCGGGCGGATCGTCAGCCATTGCGACACGGTGCCGATCGCGCCGTCCCGGTCATGCAGGATGCTGTGGGTAAGGCCGATGCCATCGGCGCCGAACGAGACGGTAACGTCGCAGCCCAGCCATTCGCCGACCGGCGCCCGAAAGATATGGGCGGTGAGGTCGAGATTGGGAAAGGCGGCGTCGGCGGTCGATACCAGAGGCGCCAGGCCATTGGCGGTATCGACCAGCCCCATGGCGCGGGCGAGCGGCGATACTGCCTCATCCTCGATCAGCGCATGGGGCGTGCGGATCCAGCCTATGGCACGGCCGGGTGCGATAGGTTGGCGGCGGGCGTCGATGCTGGCGATGAAGCCGCCGGGCCATTCGCCGGTGCCGTCCCAAGGGGCCATGGTTTCCGGGCCGGGAACGGGATCAAAGCCGCCACCGGCGATCGCGCTGCTGTCATAGGCCTGGGCCAGCCAGGCGCGTAGCAGGATTGCCGGCCGGCCGCCATGGCTGAGCCGTGCCTCGACCAGTTCGATGGTGCGGCCGGGTCGGATGACGGTGACGTCGATTTCGACCGTATCGAGCGGGATGGTGCCCAGGATATCATAGGACAGGCGCCCCAGTTGCAGCGGATCGGGCCGGCGCGCCTTGGCGTCCACCTCGATCGCATGGGCCAGCAGGCCGATCGCGGGGGCGACATGCTGCTCCGTCACGTTCCAGGCGCCGCCGACCAGTTCCGTCGGGGTGAAATGGCGGGCATCAAGCCGCCGGAAATAGGCCATGGGATCCTCTTCATTGCCGTCTGGGCGGGTCGGAGTTCCCCTATCAGCTGGAACCGTCCGCCCGCAAGCTGACGGCGATGATGACAGTCCCGCGTCGCTCCGGTGACCATTGCCGCCTTCAAAATTTAACCCGGCTGCCGCGCGAACGACACGAGCATGACTCATGCGCGCGCTATGAAGGGCGCAGGGGATTGAGGGATGGCGAAGCCTTTGCGTGCGATATTGGTCGCGAGCCTGGCGGTCTTGGCTGCCACGGGATCGCAGGGCGAAAGCCGGCAGAGTGACACTGCCGGGCTGACGGCGGCTGTGCCTCGGCCCGATCTGCCGCTGTCGGTGATGACCTATAATGTGATGGGCCTGCCCTGGCCGATCGCCCTTGGCCGGGACGAGGCACTGGGCCGCATCGCCGATCGGCTGGCGGCGCTGCGCCGGGCCGGGCGCCAGCCCCATATCGTCCTGCTGCAGGAAGCCTTTTCGCCGCAGGCCGCACAACTGGCGCGCCGCGCCGGCTATGCCCATGTCGCGATCGGCCCGGACAGCGGGTTGCGTACGGCGATTGTGGCGGGACCGGATGACCGCGCCTATGCGCAGGCGGCGCGATGGGACCGGGGCGAGACTGTGCCCAAGCAGTTGAACAGCGGGCTGCTGATCCTGTCCGATTATCCGATCACCGGCGTCGACCGCATGGCCTTTCCCGATTTCGCCTGCGCCGGCTTCGATTGCCTGGCGAACAAGGGCGTGCTGATCGCCCATCTGGCGGTGCCGGGCTTCGACCGGCCCGTCAGCATCGTCAACACCCATCTCAACGCGCGCAAGGCGGCAGGCGTGGCGATCGCCCGGTCGCAGCGGGCATTCGATCGGCAGGCCGGGTTGCTGGCCGATTTCGTGCGTGCCCATGTTCCCGCCGGACAGCCGATGATCCTGGGCGGCGACCTCAATATCGGCGCCGATCGCAACCGCATCCACGCCTTCTTCACCCGCTGGGCGCGGGCGGGCATGGGCTTTGTCGCGGCGCATCTGGGCGGCGCACGTCGGGCTTTGGCGGACAGCCTGCCATCCGATGCCGGCACGCATCGCGATCTCGAACAGGCAAGCGCGCGCGGCAAGGACTGGCTGTTCGCACGCGACGATCGTGGTCGGCCGATGCGGGCCATCCACGCGGCCGTGCCTTTTGGTACGGAGGTGGAGGGCGCGCCGCTGTCCGACCATTTCGGTTACATGATCGCCTATGAACCGGAACGTCGCGCCGGGGCCGCTATCCAGTTGGCGCAGGTGGCGTCATGGCGATGATCCGCTGGATGGTGGTGGTGCTGGTAGCCCTGGGGTTCGTGGTCCCCGCATCAGCGCAGACGATTACCCCCGATCATGGCGGCTTTGTGCTGAAACGGCCCTTGCGTTTTTCCCTGCTGCCCGCGCCGCTGGACGGCGCAACGAAGCCGGCGCGTATCTATGCCGTCGAACTGACGCCATCGCCAGCCGAGCCGGCGGCGATCGGCATCGCGGTCCAGCGCAAGCGTAACCGGATGGTGGCGCTGCCGGCTCGTCGGATCGGCACGGTGCCGCTGCCCACCGACCTGTCCGGCGATGCCCAACCGCGTAGCAGCCTGATGCTGGTCGACGCCCATGGCAGCGTGCCACTGGCGGACGGCTTGCAGGCCGAACTGGGCTGGCAGGGGGCCAAGCTCAACAATCGCGGGGCCAATGTGACGGCGCTCTATGGCCGCGACGCAATCAAGAGCCGCGACCTGTTCTTGCCGATGGGGCGGCTGGCCTATGACGCCGCGCCCGGCGTCACCCTGCGCGCGGACTATCGCGAGACGATAGAGGCCTATGCCGGGGTCGGCCTGTCGGGCGCGCTGGGGCTGACGCGGGAGGCGTTCCGCACATTGCAGGCCGGTTTGCGGCCGGAACGCGACAGCCGCATGCGGCTGGGCAGCGACTGGATGGTCGCGTCCGACCTGACATTGGCGGTCGATGCCTTTGACGGCGAGATCGAGGACCGGCTGGCCTTTGTCGAGGACGGCTATCTGCCGGTCAATCGCGGGTCGGCGCATGTGCGGGGGCTGGCGATGCGGGCGGAGCATCGGCTGACGTCCGCGCTCAGCCTGTCGGCGCGCTACCATATGGCGCGACTGCGCCAGGACCGGGGCGGCAATGTGCAGGAACAGCAGCTGACGCTGGAGGGGCTTTGGGCGAAGGGACCATGGCGTTGCCGGGTTGCCGCGGCGCAGAGCAGTGCGCCGGCGCTGATGCAGGATGATGCTGGCCTGCGGCTGGAGGCCGGCGTCGATTATGCGCTGACCGGGCGTCGACCGATACGGGTCGGCCTGCACCTAATCGACCCCGACCAACTGGCGAGCAGCAGGCTGATGCGCGCCGATGCCTCCGGCGCGGCGCGGCCGGAGGATAAGGCGCAGGCACTGATGCTGACCGCTGCCCTCGCCTGGTAAGGCAAAGGGCGGCGGCGAAGCGTCTCAGTAAAGCATCTTAGTTCAGGGCATAGGCGATCAGTTCATCACCCACTGGCGTCTGCATGAAATGATGACCACCGGCCATGATGACCAGATATTGTTTGCCATTCTGGCTGTAGGTCATCGGCGTCGCCTGACCACCGGCGGGCAGCACGTCCTGCCACAGCGTCTTGCCGGTCTTGAGGTCGATCGCGCGGATCAGATTGTCGGTCGCGGCGGCGACGAAGATCAGCCCGCCGGCCGTCACCACCGATCCGCCATTATTGGGCGTGCCGATCGTCAGCGGCAGCATGGAGGGGATGCCGAACGGCCCGTTGGTGCGCGCGGTGCCGAAGGGACGATCCCAGATGGTCTTGCCGGTGGCGATGTCGATCGCGCGGATGCCGCCATAGGGGGGCTGCTTGCAGAGCAGGCCGGTGAAGGGCAGGCGCCAGCCGGCATTGACGTCGATCGCATAGGGAGTGTGCGCCTGCGGATCGCCAGCCCCCTCCGCCCCGCCAATCTCGCCACGCGCCTGGTCGCGCGGTGCCCAGCCCTTCTTGTTGGCTTCCTTGCGAGGCACCAGCCGGACATAGTTGGGCATGTCGTTATAATTGGCGACGATCACCCCGCGCGCCGGATCGACGGCGATGCCACCCCAGTCCGTGCCGCCATTATAACCGGGATATTCGATCGAGCGTCTGTCGGCTTCGGGCGGGGTGAAGAAGCCCTTATAGCTCGCCCGGCGGAACTGGATGCGGCAGATCATCTGGTCGATCGGCGACATGCCCCACATGTCCTTTTCGGTGAGGTCTGGCTTGCGCAGCGTATGGTAGAGCGAGATGCGCTGGGTGGCGGCGCGCTGCTCCGGCTCCACGCCGATCTGCGGGGCCTTGATATCACCGATCGGGGTCAGCGGCCGGCCGGTGCGGCGGTCGAGCACATAGATGTCGCCCTGCTTGCTGGGCAGCAGCATCGCCGGCACCGGACCGCGCGTGGTCGGGAAGTCGATCAGGGTCGCCTGGGCGCCGAAATCATAGTCCCACACATCCTTGCGCACCGCCTGAAAATTCCAGCGCGGCTTGCCGGTCATCACGTCGATCGCGACCAGCGAGGTGGCGTAGCGATTTTCCTCCGGCCGGCGCAGGCTGCTGTAATAATCGGCGGCGCTGTTGCCCATGGGCAGATAGACGAGGCCAAGCTGCTCGTCGCCCGAGGCGATCGTCCACATGTTCGGCGTGCCGCGGGCATAGGTCTGGCCGGCCGGCGGCGGACCGCTGCGTTCCGGGTGCATCATGTCCCAGGCCCAGCGCATCTTGCCCGTGACCGCGCCATAGGCCTGAATCACGCCGGACGGCGCCCAGCGATCCTGCCCGTCCAGCACCTGATGACCGGTGACGATCACGCCGCGCACGATGGTCGGCGGCGAGGTGATGGAGACATAGCCCGGAGGGACCTGGCCCATGCCGTCGGTGATGCGGACCTGGCCATTGCTGCCGAAGTCGCGACATTGCTGGCCGGTGCGGGCATCCAATGCCATGATCCGCGCGTCGAGCGTGCCCAGGATGATGCGCTGGGCGCAGGGCGTGTCGGCAGCGGCGCCGGGCACCGCATAATAGCTGACCCCGCGGCAAGCGGCGGTATAGGGAATGGCCTCGTCCGACACCTTGGGGTCGAAGCGCCATTTCTGCTTGCCGGTGGCAGGATCGAGCGCGATCACCATGCTCTTGGGCGTGCAGACATAGAGGGTGTCGCCGATCTTGAGCGGCGTGTTTTCCGCGCCATAGGTGTTGCGGATCTGGGCCGAGGCCGGCAGATCGCCGGTGTGGATCAGCCAGGCGCGCTTGAGGTTACCCACATTGGCCGGGGTGATCTGGGCGAGCGGCGAGTAGCGCCGGGCGCTGTTGGTGCCACCATAGGCCGGCCAGTCGGCGCCGGTGGTGCCGATCGAGGGATCGGCCATGGCATAGCGGGCGTCGGGCAGACCCTGCAGCACCGGCGGGATGAAGTTGCCGGCGATGCTCCAGAAAAAGCCGATCGCGACAGCGAAAGTGACAGCCACCCCGACCCATGCACGGCGCCAGCGACCGGCGCTGCGGTCGAGCGTCGGCCAGACCAGTTGCAGCGCGATCAGGAGGACCAGCGGGGCGACGACGCGCGGCACCAGTGCCCAGGGATCAAGGCCCACTTCCCAATAGGCCCAGAGCAAAGTGACAGCGAAGATGACAATATAGAGCCAGCCGCCGGCCTTGCGCCCGCGCGCCAGCAGCACGCCCGCGACGATCAGGGCGATGCCGGTGACCAGATAATAAGGCGAGCCGCCCGAGATCAGCAGCCAGGCGCCGCCGCCGGTCAGCACCAGCCCGATAAGGCCGAAGACGATGCCCAATATCAGGGCGGCGATCGATCGGCGGGGCGGTGCATTTGTCATGATCGGATACTCCCTGGGCAGGAGGCACGGGCAGGTGCCGGTTTACAAAGGAGAAACCGACCAGCTTCGTTCCAGACATGAACAAAATTTCATCTTCGTGGCGTGATTGTAGCGCGCATGCAATGCTAATGCGTTTGACTCGCATTCTGGACATGCCTAACGCGCGGCGCAGATAGAGAGCCATCGGGGAAATCAAAATGCGTCTGTCCTTGCGCCACCTCCTGTTGAGCAGCAGCTTTGCCCTTGTCGTGATGCCGCATGCCGCCCACGCGGCAGAAGCGGACAATGCCGCAGAGGACGCGTCGCGGATCGTCGTGACCGCGGCCAACCAGCCGTCCAGTTCCGCCACCGCCCTGTCGCTGTCGGTGCGCGAGACGCCGCAGTCGGTGACGATCATCAATCGCGAACGGATCGAGGATTTCGCGATCACCAACGTCAACGACCTGCTCGACCAGACGATCGGCATCAATGTCGAGCGCGTCGAGACGGACCGCACCTATTTCAACTCGCGCGGTTTCGACGTGTCCAATTTTCAGGTCGATGGCGTCGGCCTGCCGCTCGCCTGGGGTATCCAGTTCGGCGACCTCGACACCGCCCTGTTCGAGAATGTCGAGGCGGTGCGCGGCGCCAATGCGATCATGACCGGCATCGGCAACCCGTCGGCGACGATCAACTATGTCCGCAAGCGGCCGCTCGACGAGTTCCAGGCCAAGGGCACGGCCCAGGTCGGTTCGCGCGACCTGTGGCGCGTGGAAGGCGACGTCAATGTCCCGGTCACGGATACAGTATCGGCGCGCTTCATCTATGCCCATGAGGATCGCGACACCCATCTCGACTATAACCATATCAATCGCGACGTTTTTGGCGCGATCGTCGCCTGGCAGGTGACGCCCGATCTCAAGGCGACGGTCGGTTATACGCGCCAGGAAAATGACGCCGACGGCGTGCTGTGGGGGGCGATGCCGCTGGTCTTCACCGACGGCACGCGGATCGACCATGCGCGTTCGGCAACCACCTCGGCCGACTGGACCTATTGGAACACCAAGGACCAGAACAGCTTTGGCGAGCTGGTCTATACCATGGGCCAATGGACGCTGAGCGGGATGTTCACCTACAAGCGCTTCCAGGAGAATGCGAAGCTGCTTTATGCCTATGGCTATCCCGACAAGGAGACGGGCGAGGGCGTCTATGGCATGTCGGGCATCTACCCGTCCGACTATAAGCAATATCTGGGCGATTTCAGCGCCACCGGCCCGTTCAGCCTGTTCGGCCGCGAGCACAAGCTGGTGCTGGGCCTGTCCTATGCCAAGTCGAATGCCAAGGAGTGGGAGAATTTCGCCGAGGACACGGCGCTGGTCTATCCGTCGGTCTATGACTGGGGCAGCGCGCAGGTGACCGAGCCGGATTATCCGGGCGAATATCTGGCCGCCAAATATAGCGACGAGCTGACTCGCCTCTATGGTGCGGCGCATCTGAACTTCACCGACCAGCTGAAGGGCGTGGTCGGCGCCAGCGCGATGTGGATCAAGTCGTCCGGCTATTCCTATGGCACCGATCAGGCGCGCGACGACCACAAGATCAGCCCCTATCTCGGCCTGCTCTATGACGTGACGCCCAACGTCACCCTTTATGCCAGCTATACCGACATCTATAACCCGCAGGCGGAAGTCGACGCGAATAATCGCAAGCTGGACCCGGCCAAGGGCACCAGCATCGAGGGCGGCATCAAGAGCAGCTGGTTCGGCGATCGCCTCTATGCCACCGCCACCGTGTTCCGCGCCAAGCAGAAGGGGCTGGCCGACTATGCCGGCACCTTCGACGAAAATGGTCCGGGCAAGGCCGGCGGCAGCTATTATGCCGGCGTCGATACCACCTCGACCGGTTTCGAACTGGAAGTGGCAGGCAAGATCACCGACCAGTGGACGCTGAGCGGCGGCTATACCCAATATGATATCGAGGATGACGAGGGCAACGACACCCGCACCTGGCTGCCGACCAAGTCGTTGAAACTGGCCACCACCTATCAGGTGCCGCAGCTCAACGACCTGAAGCTGGGGGCGCAGATGCGCTGGCAGAACGCGATCAAGACGACGCTGACCGATGTCTATGACGGCGATGTTTACATGGGCGATGTGGTCGTTAAGCAGAAGAGCTATGCCGTGCTCGACCTGATGGCGGGTATCCGGGTGGTCGATCATCTGCGGGCGAGCGTGAACGTGAAGAATGTCACCAACACCAAATATCTGGGCAGCCTGATGTGGGGCCAGGCCTTCTACGCAGCGCCGCGCACGGCGGTGTTCACGCTGAGCGTGGACTATTGACGAAGGCGGCGGCTCTGCGCGCCCGTAGCGGCTGGCGTTATCGCGGCAATGTCGCGCTGCGCACGCTCGCGGGCACGGTGGGCGCCTATGCGGTGGCGGCGCTGGCGGCGATGCTGCTGGCCCGCACCCTGCCGATGGGCCGGCTGGAGGCGGTCACGGTGGCGACCATGTTCTCCTATTTGTTTGCGCCAGCAGTAACCGTGTGGGCCTTCCTCGCACGCGGACCCTGGGTCGCTCTGGGCGGCGTTGTGTTGCTGTCCGCCGGGCTGGCGGGACTGGTCTGGACCAGCGGAGGCTTTGCATGAGCGGGGCATCGGCGATGGTGCGGGATGGCGTGCGGCAGGCGATGGCCTGGCTGCACGGCTGGACCGGGCTGCTGCTGGGCTATGTATTGTTCGTCATGTGCCTGGCCGGGACGCTCAGCGTCTTCAAGCCGGAGATCGGCCGCTGGATGCGGCCCGAGGTGACGGCGCAGGCGGACAGCAAGAGCGCGATCGTCGCGGCGACAGGCTGGCTGTCGAAACATGCGCCCGGTTCCACCGGCTGGTATCTGACCGCGCCTGACGGCCGGGCCAATACGGTCGAGGCATCCTATGACCAGGGCAGCGACTATCTGTATCGCGCGCTCGATCCGGTGACCGGTGCGCCGGTCGCGCGCGAGACGCTGGGCGGCGAATTCTTCTACCGCCTCCATTTCGAGCTGGAAATTCCCTATCCCTGGGGCCGGCTGCTCGCCTCGCTGGCGGCGATGGTCATGCTGGTCGCGCTGGTCACCGGCATCATCGCGCACAAGCGCATTTTCAAGGACTTCTTCACCTTCCGCCCGGCCAAGGGCCAGCGGTCCTGGCTCGACGGGCATAATGCGACCGGCGTGCTGGCCATGCCCTTTCACCTGATGATCACCTTCACCGGGCTGCTGACGCTGGCGTCGCTCAACATGCCCTGGCCGATCAGTGCCGGCTATGGTGACAAGGTGATGGAGATGTACGAGGCGCTGGCACCCGGTTCGGTGACCCGTCCGGCGGCCGGAAAGCCCGCGTCGCTGGCGCCGATCGCACCGATGCTGACGGCGGCCGAGCGCGCATTTGGCGGCGGCCATGTCGGCCGCGTCTATGTCTTCAATCCCGGCGACGCGGCATCGGTCGTCACCGTCTACCAGTCCGATGCCGACACGATCGGCTATATGCGGGGGCAGGCGAGCTTCGACGGGGCCACGGGCCGGCTGCTCAAGAGCTGGGTCGAGCGGCGGCCGGCGATGCGGACCTATCAGGTCATCTATGGGCTGCACATGGCGCGCTTCGCGCCGATGGCGACGCGCTGGCTCTATGTGCTGGGCGGGGCGATGCTGACGCTGGCGATCTCGACCGGCATGGTGCTGTGGATCGCCAAGCGGCGCGAGCGCCAGCCCCTCTCGATCGGCAATCGCATCCTCGAACGGCTCAATGTCGGCGTGATCACTGGCGTGCCGCTGGGCGCGGTGGCCTATTTCATCGCCAATCGGCTGTTGCCGATCGGCATGGCGGGGCGACCGGAAGCGGAAGTGTCCGTGGCCTTGTGGATGGCGGCGGCGGCCGTGCTGGCCGGGCTGGCGCTGCGTCCGGCCATCGGCTGGCCGCTGATGATGGGGCTGCTCGCCTTCGCCTGCGTGCTGGCGGCGGTGCTGGGGCCGGTCTGGTCGACCGAACCGGTCCTTCTGGCCGGCAATCTTCTGTTCCTGGCCATGGCGGCAGCGCTCGCGCTGATCGTGCGTCGGCAGGTGCGGCGGCGCAATGCGCCAACGCCAGCGCGTCGGCGGATGCGGGAGCAGCCAGCATGATCGTCGCGGGGCTGCTCTATATCGGTTTCTTCGCACTGGCGGCGGCGATGACGCGGCATGGGCCGGCGCTGCTCGGCCCCTGGCAGCGCCATGGGCTGGCCCGGCATCTGCCGCTGCTCGGCTGGAGCGCGATTGCCCTGTCGCTGCTCGGCGCGATCCTGGCCGGTGCGGACGGGATCGGCATCGTCACCTGGTGCGGGCTGCTGCCGCTGATGGCGGGGGCGGTGCTGCTGGCGCTGACCTATGGCCCCCGGCTGGCGCGCGGGGGACTGCTGGTGGCGCTGGCGCTGATGGTCGTCGGCGCGGTTTAGGCAGCCTTCATCTCGATACTGGCGATCAGCCCGCCATCGGGTGCATTGCGCAGCGCGACGATCGCACCGAAACTGAGGCCCAGCGACCGCGCGATGGTGAGGCCGATACCGGTGCCGTGCCGGCCGCCCGGCTGGCTGCTGGCGCCGCGGGTGAAGGGTTCGAACATCTGGTCCAGATCCTGCGGCGGGATGCCGGGGCCATGGTCGCGTATCTCGATCGTGACATGGCCGGGCGTGCGCAGGCAGCTTATCTCCGCGCATCCGCCATATTTGACGGCATTGTCGACCAGATTGCTCATGCAGCGGGTCAGCGCATTGGGCTTGACCCGGACCGACGCGCCGCAGCCGGCGGCGAACTGGACCGGCGCTCCCAGTTCCTGCGCATCCTCGGCCATGCTGGCGAGCAGGGAGTCGAGGTCGATCACCGACCAATCCTCATGCGTCTCGGTGCTGGCGGCAAGGTCCAGCCCTTCGCGCACCAGCCGCTGCATCGCCTCATGATCCTGCAGCAGGCGGGCGCGCAGCTCCTCATTCTCGACCAGTTCCAGCCGCAGCCGCAGCCGGGTGAGCGGGGTCTGGAGATCATGGCTGATCGCCGCCAGCAACTGCGTCCGCTCGGTGAAACCGGCGCGGACGCGGCGCTGCATCAGGTTGAAGGTGGAGAGGGCGGCGCGCACCTCCTCCGGCCCGCGCTCGGGAATTTCCTCCGGGTCGCGCGACACGGAAAAGGCTTCGGCGGCCTGGGACAGGCGGCGCAGCGGCTTGGCGGCGATCCGGCCGATCAGGATGGAGAGGCCGGCGGCCGAGAGCAGGATGACGACCAGATAGGCCGGGCTGAACAGCGAACTGGGCGGCCGGGCGAGGCGCGGGAAGGTAAGCGCCATGCCGCGGCGCTGGCCGGTCGCGTCGGTCATGCGCACGATCCAGCAATCGGGTCGGGGCGCATCGATCAGGCCGGCAGCCCGGCTGCGCCCGGCATCCTTGTCCGGGAAACAGAGGCCGAAGGGCACCTGTCCCGCCTCCGGCTGGGCGCGGGGGCCGAAACGCCGGGCGAGCGCGGCTTCGAGATCGGGATCCGGCTCGTTGATCGAGATGCCGTCAGGGGCGATGGAAGCGCCGACAATGCCGTGATTTTCCAGCATCTGCTGGACGCGCACCGGATCGCGGCGCAGCCGGTCGGCCACGTCGAAGGCGCTGGCCAGCACGCGCTGGCGGCGGACCCGTTCGAAATCATGACGCCGCCCCTGTTCCGACACGGCGAGCGCCAGGATGGCCGAGAGCGAGATGCCGACGGTCAGCAGCACGAAGATATGCCCCGCCATCGAGCGGAAGAAATCCCGCACGCGCTGCACCGGCTGGCCGATCATTCGTAGCGCACCGGGCTGGCGAGGACATAGCCTTCGCCGCGGACGGTCAGGATCAGGTCGGCGCCGCCGGTGGCGCCGGCCAGCTTCTGCCGCAGGCGGCTGACCTGCAGGTCGATGGTGCGGTCGAAGGCGGCGGTGGCGCGCCGTTCGGGCAGCAAAGTCTCACGCGCCAGCACGACATTGGGTTCCTCGATGAAGCGGGAGAGCAGGCGGAATTCGGCGGAGGACAGCATGACAAGCCGGTCGTCCGGGGCGATCAGCCGGCGTTGCAGCAGATCGAGCCGCCAGGGGCCGAAGACAGCGTAGCGGGACTGGTCGGCGGGTGCCGGCGCCTCGACGCGGGGGCGGCGCAGCAGGTTGCGGATGCGCACCAGCAGCTCGCGCGGTTCGAACGGCTTGGTCAGATAATCGTCGGCGCCCAATTCCAGCCCCAGCACCCGGTCGATCGCGCTGCCGCGCGCCGTCACCATGATGATCTGGATGCCCGATCCTTCGGCGCGCAGTTCGCGGCACAGCGACAGGCCATCGCCATCGGGCAGGTTGAGATCGAGCACGATCAGGTCGACCGGCTGGTCGCGCAGGGCCTGGCGCAGTTCGGCGAGGTTGGATGCAGAGAGCAGGTCGTAATTTTCCTGCCGCAACTGATCGACGATCAAACCGCGAATATCGGCATCATCGTCGACGACGATGACGCTGTTGCGGCGGGGATCGGACAGGTCAGCCATGTTGCGCTTCTAGCGGCGGATATTGCAAAAGTCTGTGCCTCTACCGGGGATGATACAGGGCGATACAAAGCGATACGCGTCCGGATGTCACGCGACATGATGATGCGTCAGGATATCAACTTGGTCTAGCAGGATACCGCTCAAATCGCGATCAGGCGATCGTCGGCGCTGCCTGCCGGCGGTAACGATGTGAAGCCATGCCCATTTTCGCAGAGCTCCGGAGCCTCCGGGTCGCACCGATTGCACTATGCATCCTGATCACCGCTTGCGGACAGGAAAAGGCGCCAAAGAAAGGGCCTGTGGAAGTGGGCGTGGTGACGCTGGCGGCACAGAATGTGACCGTCTCGTCCGAATTGCCGGCGCGCACCGTGTCGACCATGCAGTCGGAAGTCCGGCCACAGATCACCGGCGTGATCCAGAAAAGGCTGTTCACCGAAGGATCGATGGTGACGGCCGGCCAGCCGCTCTACCAGATTGACGAACGGCTCTATCGCGCGTCGCGCGACGAGGCGCAGGCGGCGCTGGTGAGCGCGCAGGCGACGGCGGTGGCAGCGCAGGCCAAGGCGCAGCGCTATCGCGGCCTTGGCGATACCGAGGCGGTGAGCGCGCAGGACCGCGACGATGTGATCGCGACGGCCCGCCAGGCAGCGGCCGCCGTGGGCCAGGCCCGCGCCTCGCTCGACACCGCCAATGTGAACCTGACCTTCACCCAGGTGCGCGCGCCGATCAGCGGCCGGATCGGCCGGACCCTCTTCACCCCCGGCGCGCTGGTGACCGCCAGCCAGACCGATCCGCTGACGACGATCCAGCAGCTTGACCCCATCTATGTCGACGTCACCCAGTCGAGCAGCCAGCTGCTGCAGCTGCGGCGATCGCTGGCGGCGGGCAAGACGCTGCCGGCCAGCGCGACGATCCGGCTGAAGCTGGACGATGGCAGCGAATATCCGCTGGAAGGGCGGATCGAATTTGCCGAGCCGATCGTCGATGTCGACAGCGGCACGGTGACGCTGCGCGCGCGCTTCCCCAATCCCGACGGCATGCTGCTGCCCGGTATGTTCGTGCGCGTCGTCGCGCCCCAGTCGGTCGTGCCCGGCGCGATCCTGGCGCCGCAGCAGGGCATCGCCCGCGATGCCAAGGGCAATGCGACCGCGCTGGTCGTGACCAAGGACAACAAGGTCGAGCGCCGCACCGTCACCGCCGCGCAGGCGATCGGCGACAAATGGCTGATCACCGCAGGCCTGAAGGCCGGCGACCGGCTGATCGTCGAGGGCACCGACAAGGTCCAGCCCGACGACAAGGTAAAGCCCGTCGCCGTCGCGGCGAAGAAGTAGGAGAGGCCCGGTGCTGAGCCGCTTTTTCATCGACCGGCCGATCTTTGCCTGGGTCATCGCCATTGGCATCATGCTGGCGGGCCTCGGCGGCATGCTGTCGCTGCCAGTCGCCCAATATCCCGATATCGCGCCGCCGGGCGTCGGCATCAGCGCCACCTATCCGGGCGCGTCGGCCGAAACGGTCGAGACCAGTGTCACCCAGGTCATCGAACAGCAGCTGACCGGCATCGACGGGCTCATGTATTTCTCCTCCTCGTCGACATCGACGGGGCAGTCGCGCATCACCGTCACCTTCCAGAAGGGCACCGACCCCGACACCGCGCAGGTGCAGGTGCAGAACCGGGTGCAGCAGGCGCTGAGCCGCCTGCCCAGCGCCGTGCAGCAGCAGGGCCTGTCGGTCACCAAGCAGCAGACCGACTTCCTGATGCTGGTGGGTCTCTATGACGAGACCGACAATGCCACCCAGGCGGACATTGCCGACTATCTGGTCAATAATTTCCAGGATTCGATCGCCCGTATCGACGGCATCGGCGCGACCCAGATCTTCGGGTCGCAATATGCGATGCGCATCTGGCTGGACCCCTATAAGCTGGCCGCGGTCAAGCTGATGCCGTCGGACGTCGAAACGGCGATCAAGGCGCAGAATATCGAAGTGTCGGCCGGCCAGATCGGTGCCGATCCGGCACCGGCCAACCAGCAGATCAACGCCACCGTCACGGCGCGTGCGCGCCTGGAAACGCCGGACCAGTTCCGCAATATCGTGGTGAAGACGCAGAGCGACGGGTCGGTCGTCCACCTGTCCGACGTGGCCCGCGTCGAGCTGGGCAATGAAAGCTATACCACCAGCGCGCGCCTCAACGGCCATCCGGCATCGGGGATGGCGTTGCAGCTGGCGCCGGGCGCCGACGCGCTCAAGACCGCGGAGCTGGTGAAGGCGCGCGTCGCCGAACTGGGCGGCAACCTGCCGCACGGTTACAAGATCGTCTATCCGCGCGACACCACGCCCTTCATCAAGCTGTCGGTCGAGGAAGTCGTGCAGACGCTGATCGAGGCGGTCGTGCTGGTCGTGATCGTGATGTTCGTCTTCCTGCAGAGCTGGCGTGCGACGCTGGTGCCCGCGATCGCGGTGCCGGTCGTGCTGCTCGGCACGTTCGGCATCCTTGCCCTGTTCGGCTATTCGATCAACACGCTGACCCTGTTCGGCATGGTGCTGTCGATCGGCCTGCTGGTCGACGACGCGATCGTCGTGGTGGAAAATGTCGAGCGCATCATGGAGGAAGAGGGGCTTTCGCCCCGCGACGCCACGATCAAGTCGATGATGGAGATTGGCAGTGCGCTGGTCGGCATCGCGCTGGTGCTGTCGGCGGTGCTGCTGCCCATGGCCTTCTTCGGCGGATCGACCGGCGTCATCTATCGCCAATTCTCGATCACGATCGTGTCGTCGATGCTGTTGTCGGTCGTGGTCGCATTGATCCTGTCGCCGGCCCTGTGCGCCACCATCCTGAAGCCGATCGACAAGGCGCATCGCGAGAAGGGCTGGTTCGGCAAGTTCAACCGCTGGTTCGAGCGGCTGACCAATGGCTATGTCCGCCGCACCCAGGGCGTGATCGGCAAGCGGGGCATCTTCTGGGGCCTTTATGTGGTGGTGCTGGGTATATTGGTCGTGCTGTTCATGCGCCTGCCCACCAGCTTCCTGCCAGTCGAGGATCAGGGCCAGGTGATGGTGCAGGTCACGCTGCCGTCCGGCGCCAAGTCGAGCCGCACCAATGCGGCGATCGACCAGGTGCAGAGCTATTTCCTCAATGACGAGAAGGACAATGTCGCCTTCGCCTTCATCATGACCGGCTTCAGTTTCCAGGGGCAGGGCGAGAATGTCGGCCAGGGCTTCATCAACCTGGCGCCATGGGACGATCGCAAGGGCAAGACGAACGAGGCCGGCACGATCGCCAACCGGGCGACCAAGCAGCTGGGCGCGATCCGCGATGCCAAGGTGCTGGCGATGACCCCGCCGGCAATCCGCGGCCTGGGCCAGTCCAACGGCTTCACCTTCGAACTGCTGAACAGCGGCGGCCTCAGCCGCGAGCGCTTCCTGGAGTTGCGCAACCAGCTGATCGCGTCTGCCCAGCAAGATCCGGTTCTGGCCGGGGTGCGGGCGGCCTCGCTGGAGGACACGCCGCAGCTCAAGATCGACATCGATACCGAGAAGCTGACCGTGCTGGGCCTGACCCAGGCCAATGTCGACGATGTGCTCAGCTCCGCCTGGGGCAGCACCTATGTCAACGACTTCGTCGATCGCGGCCGGGTGAAGCGCGTCTATATGCAGGCCGACGCCGCCTATCGCGCCTTGCCGAGCGATCTCGACAACTGGATGGTGCGATCGAGCACGACCGGCGAGATGGTGCCCTTCTCCGCCTTTGCCACCAGCCACTGGGTGATGGGGCCGAGCAGCGTGCAGCGCTTCAACGGCCTGTCCTCCTTCGAGATCCAGGGCCAGTCGGCGCCGGGCGCCAGCTCGGGTGACGCGATGGACCGGATGGTGGCGCTGCAGAAGCAGTTGCCGGCCGGCACCAGCTATGCCTGGAGCGGCCTCAGCTATCAGGAGCAATTGTCCGGCGGACAGGCGCCCCTGCTCTATGGCCTGTCGGTGCTGGTCGTCTTCCTCTGCCTCGCGGCCCTTTATGAAAGCTGGTCGATCCCGCTGTCGGTGCTGCTGGTCATTCCGCTCGGCCTGATCGGCGCGGTGCTGGCGGTGACGCTGCGCGGGCTGGAGAATAATATCTTCTTCCAGGTCGGCCTGCTGACCACCATGGGTCTGGCGGCGAAGAATGCGATCCTGATCGTCGAGTTTGCCGAACTGGCGCATCGCAATGGCCGCAATGCGCTGGAAGCGGCGCTGGAGGCGGCGCGGCTGCGCTTCCGTCCGATCCTGATGACCAGCCTGGCCTTCATCGCCGGCGTCATTCCGCTCGCCATCGCTACCGGGGCCGGCGCACAAAGCCGCGTCGCGATCGGCACGGCGGTGGTCGGCGGCATGGTGACGGCGACGGTGCTGGCGATCTTCTATGTGCCGCTCTTCTTCGTCTCGATCGCCCGCCTGTTCGGCATGGACAAGAAGAAGCCGGGTGGCGAGCCGCCGGCCCAGGATGCGCCCGTGGACGGAGTGCCCGCATGACCCGCGCTGCATGGATGATGATGCCGCTGTCGGCGTTGGTGCTGGCCGGGTGCGACATGGCGCCCAAATATGTCCGACCGCAAACGCCGGTGGCGCCGGCCTTCCCCACGGGTGAGGCCTATGCCCCGGCGAGCGCCGAACCCGCCGGCCTGCCCTGGACCGCGCTGATCGGCGACACGCGGCTCAAGACCGTGATCGAGCGGGCGCTGGCCAATAATCGCGACCTGCGCGTGGCGCTGGCCAATGTCCAGTCGGCGCGGGCGCAGTACAAGGTCGAGCGGGCGGCGCAGTTGCCGACGATCACCGGCGATGCGGCAGCGAGCTTCAGTCGCCAGAATGACAATCGGCAGAACAGCTATAGCGCCGATGTCGGTTTCAGCGCGTTCGAGATCGACCTGTTCGGCCGGGTCAAGAATCTGACCCGATCGGCGCTCGAATCCTATCTGGCGACGCAGGAAGGGATGCGGTCGACCCGCATCACCCTGATCGCCGAGACGGCGAACGCCTATGCGACGATGGCGGCGGACCAGGAATTGCTCGCCCTGTCGCGCCAGACGCTGGCGAGCGCCGAGCGCAGCCTGAAACTGACGCAGACGCTCAACACATCGGGTCTGGCCGGCAAGCTGGACGTGCATCAGGCTGAAACCACGGTGGAGCAGGCGCGCTCCGACATCGAGGCGAATGTCACCCAGGTGGCGCAGGACCGCAACGCGCTGGAACTGCTGGTCGGCGCACCGGTCGAGGATGCGCTGCTGCCGCAATCGCTCGACAGCCTGTTGCAGTCGACCGCGAAGGTGCCAGCAGGTCTATCCTCCGACGTATTGTTGCAGCGACCCGATGTGTTGCAGGCGGAGCATCAGCTCAAGGCCGCCAATGCCGATATCGGCGCGGCGCGGGCGGCGATGTTCCCCAAGATCAGTCTGACGACGGCGATCGGCGTGGCCAGCTCGGCCCTGTCTTCGCTGTTCAGCGATGGCGGATTTGCCTGGTCGGCGGCGCCGTCCGCCAGCATGCCGATCTTTGGCGGGGCGGCGCGCGGCAATCTGGACTATAGCAAGGCGCAGCGCGACCTTTATGTCGCGCAATATGAGAAGGCGATCCAGACCGCCTTCCAGGAAGTGTCGGACGGGCTGGCGCGGGCCGGCACGATCGACCGGCAGCAGGCGGCACAGCAGGCGCTGGTGACGGCCAACCAGCGCTATTATGCGCTGGCGGACCAGCGCTATCGGGCGGGCATCGACACCTTCCTCAATTCGCTGACCAGCCAGCGGTCGCTTTACAGCGCGCAGCAATCGGCGATCGCGACACAGCTGGCGGCGGTGCAGAATCGCATCCTGCTCTACCGGGTGATCGGCGCCGACCAATAGGCGCCGATCTGCCCTCTTCTCCCGCTTTTCCATGCCCGCGAATCCTGTTATTCTGCGCGCATAAAGAAGAAGGAGAGGGCCATGGCATTTCTGGCTCGGTGTCTGGACTGGCTGTGCGGCATTTGTGCATCCGCCGCGCAGGATGAGTGCGTCATCAACCAGCTGATCTCCAGCGTGACGCGATCCCGACATACGCCCTGAACCCTTCGCAGCCGCAACATAGTTCTTCACCTGCGCGCGCCGCCGTGTAGACTGGCGCTGCGGCACGATGCGCCGCAGGCTTGGGACATGGGGTGGCGCAAATGGCTCCCGACAGTCGTGATGCAGGCGATCGGCCCTGGTGGAAGGGTGCGGTCCTCTATCAAATCTATCCCCGCAGCTTTCAGGATTCGAACGGCGATGGCATTGGCGACCTGCCGGGCATCACCGCGCGGCTGGAGCATGTCGCGCGGCTGGGCGTGGACGCGATCTGGATTTCGCCCTTCTTCCCCTCGCCGATGCGCGATTTCGGCTATGATATCGCCGATTATTGCGGGGTGGACCCGATCTTCGGCACACTCGCCGATTTCGACGCGCTGGTGGCGCGCGCGCATGAACTGGGGATCAAGGTCACGATCGACCAGGTCTATGCCCATAGTTCCGACCTGCATCCCTGGTTCGCGCAGAGCCGGCAGGACCGGGACAATGACAAGGCGGACTGGTTCGTCTGGGCCGACCCCAGGGTGGACGGCACCCCGCCCAACAACTGGCAGTCGGTGTTCGGCGGCCCGGCCTGGACCTGGGACGCGCGGCGGCGGCAATATTATATGCACCAGTTCCTGACCAGCCAGCCGCAGCTCAACGTCCATAATGTTGCGGTGCAGGATGCGCTGCTGGGCGCAATGCAATTCTGGCTGGACCGGGGCGTCGACGGCTTTCGCCTCGACGCGCTCAACCATGCGATGCACGACCCGGAATTGCGCGACAATCCGCCCGCGCCCGAGGGGGAAGGGCCGCGCACCCGACCCTTCGATTATCAGATTCGCCGCTATAGCCAGTCGCATCCCGGCGTGGTCGATTTCGTCGCGCGCATCCGCGACCTCACCGATCGCTATGGCGCGATCTTCACCGTGGCGGAGGTGGGCGGCGACCTCGCCGAGCAGGAGATGAAGGCCTATACGGCGGGCGAGGATCATCTCAACAGCGCCTATGGCTTCACCTTCCTCTATACCCCGGCGCTGACCCCCGGCCTGATCGCCGATACGCTGGCGCGCTGGCCGGACGAACCGGGCATGGGCTGGCCGAGCTGGGCGTTCGAGAATCATGATGCGCCGCGCGCCTTGTCGCGCTGGTGCGCGCCGGAGGATCAGCCGGCCTTTGCTCGGCTCAAGATGCTGCTGCTGATGGCGCTGCGCGGCAATGTCATCCTCTATCAGGGCGAGGAACTGGGCATCACCCAGGTCGATATCCCGTTCGAGAAATTGCAGGACCCCGAGGCGATCGCCAACTGGCCGCTGACCCTGTCGCGCGACGGCGCACGCACGCCGCTGCCCTGGTCGGTCGATGCGGCGGAGGCGGGCTTTACCGATGGCGAGCCCTGGCTGCCATTGGGTTCGGAGAATGTCGCGCGGGCGGTGGCGGCGCAGGAGGGCGACCCCGCCTCGCTGCTGCACTTCACCCGCGCGATGATCGCGCTGCGCAAGGCGAATCCGGCGATGCGCCATGGGCGCCTGGATATCATGCGCGCCGACGATCAGTGCCTGGCCTTCCGCCGGGTGGCAGAGGATCAGGCGCTGACCTGCATCTTCAACCTGTCGCCAACGCCCGCGCCCTGGCCGGATGAGGTGGAGGCCGATGGCACGATCGTCGCGGCGATCAGCGATGCGGCGTCGGGGATGGCATTGCCACCCTATGCTGCGCTGCTGCTGGCGCAGGATTAGGTCACACCTGCGTTCCACCGGGCAAAGTATATAGTGTCGTGCGGCAAAAAGGGCCGAATGCGCCCCAAATGCCCCGGCAACGCCCCACCGACGCAACGCTTGGGTCACTTCCGGGTCAGGGTGACGCGCCATTCGGGTCATGACGACGCGCCGGCTAAGCGACAGCCACGCACCACCCACGCTTCGGTTGGGGCACGAATGCTCTGTTGGAATCAGGGGCGCGCCGATGCGATCCATCGTCGAGGATAGATCAGAGACGCGGCGAATAGGACAGGGCTATTGGAGATGCGCCAGACGTTTATCGTGAAACAGGCGCTTCTCGATCTTCGATAGCTGCTGCTCGCGAATCGGGTTAGATTTTCAATATGAGCATCGCCGACATCATCGAACGGGTCGCTGTCCTGCGGGCAGAAGCGGGTTTTGATGTGCCCGACTTATGGTTGACCTTCTATCTTTCGGGTTCTCTGGCGTCACTTGATCGGGTGGCGGAGGCCTTGTCCCGGATGGAAGCCGTCAATCTTGCCGACGGCGAAGGGGGCTTCCTCTATCCGAAATTGCGGGCGCCCGAATCCGCAGAAGATATAGCCAGCCTGATCGGGCAGGTTGGTCAGATTACGAAACAGTGCGGCGCTACGCTGCTCTCGGTCGATCTGGACACAAGCCGCGATCCATCGATATCCCGCTTTGCAGAAATCATCCGATATGATGATTGAGGGAGAGGAGCCGCCTCTCCCTCAAATTTCGCTTTAGCCTACCGGCGCGAGTTCCGGCGTGACGAGGCCGGCGAGGCGGCGTTGGATGATGGTGGTGGCGTCCTCGACGATGCGGGTGATGAGGTCCTGACAGGTCGGGATGTCGTGGATCAGGCCCTGAATCTGCCCCGCCCAGATCAGGCCGGCGTCGAGATCGCCGGTTTCGAGTGCGACCCGGCCCTTGGCGCCCGACACCAGAGGCTGGATGTCGGGGAAGACCGATCCTTCGCGCAGCGAGATTTCGACCACCTCGTCCGACACGCTGTTCTTGGCGACGCGCCCGGTATTCTTGAACTTGCGGAAGATGAGGTTGGTGCCGCGCTCGTCATTGTCGACCAGGAACTGCTTCACATTCTGGTGGATCGGCGCCTCGACCGTGGCGCAGAAACGGGTGCCCATGTTGATGCCTTCCGCGCCCAGCGCCAGCGCGGCGGCGAGGCCGCGGCCGTCGCCGAAGCCGCCGCTGGCGATCATCGGGATGCTGAGCTTGTCGGCGGCCGCCGGGATCAGGATGAGGCCGGGAATATCGTCCTCGCCGGGATGGCCGGCGCATTCGAAGCCGTCGATCGAGATGGCGTCGACGCCCATCCGCTCGGCCGAGAGGGCATGGCGGACGGCGGTGCATTTATGGACGACGATGATGCCATGCGCCTTGAAATCATCGACATGTTCCTGCGGCTTGTGGCCGGCGGTCTCGACGATCTTCACGCCGCTGTCGATGATCGCCTGGCGATATTCGGCATAGGGCGGCGGATTGACCGAGGGCAGGATGGTGAGGTTCACGCCGAACGGCTTGTCGGTCATCGTCCGGCAGCGATCGATTTCGCGGCGCAGATCGTCGGGCGTCGGCTGGGTGAGGGCGGTCAGGATGCCCAGCCCCCCGGCATTGGAGACGGCGGCGGCCAGTTCGGCGCGGCCGACCCACATCATGCCGCCCTGCACGATCGGATGCTCGATGCCGCACAGTTCGGTGAAACGCGTCTTCAAAGCCATCACAGTGCCTCCACGATCGTCACATTGGCGATGCCGCCGCCTTCGCACATGGTTTGCAGGCCATAGCGCTTGCCCCGTGCTTTCAGCGCATGGACGAGCGTGCTCATCAGCTTGGTGCCTGATGCGCCGAGCGGGTGGCCGAGCGCGATCGCGCCGCCATGGACGTTGAGCTTTGCCGGATCGGCACCGATCGCCTTGAGCCAGGCCATGGGGATGGAGGCGAAGGCCTCGTTCACCTCGAACAGGTCGATATCGTCGAGCTTCAGGCCCGAGCGTTCGAACGCCTTGCGGGTGGCGGGGATCGGCTCCTCCAGCATGATGACCGGATCGCCCGCCGTGACGGTCAGGTTGACGATGCGGGCGAGGGGCGTGAGGCCGAAGCGCTTGATCGCCGCTTCGCTCGCCACCAGCACGCCCGATGCGCCGTCGGTCATCTGGCTGGCATTGGCGGCGGTGATGGTGCCGCCTTCCTCCAGCGTCTTGACGCTGGCCATCGCCTCCATCGTGCCGCCCCGGCGCACGCCGTCGTCGGTGTCGAAAATACCCTCTGGCGTCAGCACCGGGACGATCTCCGCCTTGAAGGCGCCGCTGTCGATCGCGGCTGCCGCCTTGGCATGGCTGGCGAGCGCATAGGCGTCCATATCCTCGCGGGTGAAGCCATATTTGTTGGCGATCGCCTGCGCGCCATGGAACTGGCTGAATTCGGCGACGCCATAGCGTTTCTGGATGCTTTTGGGCCAGGGGCCGTCGCCCAGGCCGGCGGCGGCGTGGAGCTGGAAGTTGGAGCCCATCGGCACGCGGGTCATGCTTTCGGCGCCCGCCGCAATCACCAGATCCTGGGTGCCGGACATGATCGCCTGCGCCGCGAAATGCAGCGCCTGCTGCGAGGAGCCGCATTGCCGGTCGATCGTCACGGCCGGCACGCTGTCGGGCAGCTTGGAGGCGAGGACGAGGTTGCGGCCAAAGGCGAAGCTTTGTTCGCCCGCCTGGCTGACGCAGCCGACGATCACATCCTCGATCGCGGCGGGATCGATGCCGGTGCGGTCGACCAGGGCGTTGAGGATAGTGGCGCCCAGATCGGCGGGATGGACGTCGATCAGCCCGCCCTTGCGGGCGCGGCCGCCGGCGGTGCGGACGGCATCGACAATATAGGCCTCGGCCATGGGTCAGGCTCCTCTGAAATTCGGGGAACGCTTGGCGAGCAGGGCGGCAAGCCCCTCCTGCGCCTCGCCGGCGCCGGCGATCGCCATCGATCGCAATTCACGGTCGAGCTGGGTCTCGAAACCGGTGTCGAAACTGTCATGCAGCAGGGTGCGGGCGGCGCCATAGGCTGCGGTCGGTGCGTCGGCGAGGCGGGCGGCGAGCGCCAGCCCTTCCGCCTCCAGCGCCTCGTCATCGACCAGCCGGGTGACAAGGCCGATGGCTTCGGCTTCCTCGCCCTTGATGCGGCGGTTGGTGAGGATGATCTCCTGCGCGCGGCGCAAGCCAACGAGGCGCGGCAGCAGCCAGCTCAGCCCGCCATCGGCGGTCAGGCCGATCGCGCCATAGGCGGCGGTATAATGGGCCGAGCGGGCGGACAGCACGACATCGCCCAATATGGCGAGGCTGAAGCCTGCGCCAGCGGCCGGGCCGTTGACCAAAGTCACCAGCGGCTTGGCCATGCGAGCGAGGCGGGTGACGGCGGCGTGGAAGGTGGCGATGAGTTCGGTGAGGACGGTGGGGAGCTGTGCCCCCGCGCCGCCCATCAGCGCGACATCGCCGCCGGCGCAGAACAGCTTGCCATTGCCGCTGAGGACGACGCAGCGGACCGCCGCATCGCTCTCGCACCGGATTGCGGCGTCGAGCAGCGCACGGGCGAGCGGCAGATCGATCGCATTGCCGACCGCCGGGCGATCCAGCGTGATCCGGGCGATGCCGTCGGCGATCGCCAGCGCCACGCCGCTGCCCGACCCGCTCATCAGCGCGGCGCCATGCGGATGGCGCCGTCGAGGCGGATCACCTCGCCATTCAGCATCGGGTTGCGGACGATCGACTCGACCAGCTGGGCATATTCGGCGGGCTTGCCGAGGCGGCTGGGGTGGGGCACCTGCGCGCCCAGCGCATCCTGTACATGCTGGGGGAAGGCCTCCAGCATCGGCGTCAGGAAGATGCCCGGTGCGATCGTCATGACGCGGATCTTGTGCTGGGCCAGATCACGGGCGATCGGCAGGGTCATGCCGACCACGCCGCCCTTCGACGCGGAATAGGCCGCCTGGCCGATCTGGCCGTCATAGGCCGCGACCGAGGCGGTGTTGACGATGACGCCCCGCTCGCCGTCCATCTCCTCGGCCGCTGCCGCGCGGGCAGCGAATTTGGAGATCATGTTGAAGGTGCCGATCAGGTTGACGGTCACCGTCTTGGCGAAGCTGTCGAGCGGGTGGGGCAGATTTTCCTTGCCCACCGTCTTCACGGCCGGGGCGATGCCGGCGCAATTGACCAGGATGCGGGCCGTGCCATGGGCGGCTTCCGCCGTGTCGAGCCCGGCGGTGACGCTGGCATCGTCGGCAACATTGACGCCGACATAGAGGCCGCCGATTTCGGCGGCGACCGCCTTGCCGGCGTCCTCATTGAGGTCGAAGATCGCGACCTTGGCGCCCTGCGCCGCGAGCATGGTGGCGGTGGCGCGGCCGAGGCCGGAGGCGCCACCGGTGACGATGGCGGCCAGTCCCTTGATATCCATTATCTGTCCTCTCCCGGCAGAATTATACGAGTTCGACGGCCATGGCGGTGGCTTCGCCGCCGCCGATGCAGAGGCTGGCGACGCCGCGCTTGAGGCCGCGTGTTTCCAGCGCGCCCAAAAGGGTGGCGACGATGCGCGCGCCCGATGCGCCGATCGGATGGCCGAGCGCGGTGGCGCCGCCATTGACGTTGAGCTTGTCGGCCGGGATGCCCAGTTCCTTGGCGGCGATCATCGCGACCACGGCAAAGGCTTCGTTGACCTCGAACAGGTCGACATCCTCGACCGACCAGCCGGCCTTGGCCAGCAGCTTGCGCATCGCAGGCACCGGCGCGGTGGTGAACTTGGCGGGTTCATGGGCGTGGGCGGCGGTGGCGACGACCTTCGCGACGATTTTCAGGCCCTGCTTTTCCGCGACGCTCTGGCGGGTCATCACCAGCGCGGCGGCGCCGTCCGAAATGGACGAGGCATTGGCGGCGGTGATGGTGCCATCCTTGACGAAGGCGGGCTTGAGGCCGGGGATCTTCTCCGGGCGGGCCTTGCCGGGCTGTTCGTCGGTGTCGATGACGGTGTCGCCGCCCCGGCCCGATACGGTGACCGGCGTGATCTCGCGGACGAAGGCGCCGCTGCCGATCGCCGCATTGGCGCGGTCGAGCGAGCGGATGGCATAATCATCCTGATCGGTGCGGGTGAACTGATAGTCGCGCACTGCCTCTTCGGCGAAGACGCCCATCGCCTTGCCGGGTTCATAGGCGTCCTCCAGCCCGTCCATCATCATCGTGTCGATGATGCGGTCATGGCCGATACGCGCGCCGCTGCGGTGCTTGGGCAGGGCATAGGGGGCGTTGGTCATGCTCTCCATGCCGCCCGCGATCACGATGTCGGCCGCGCCCGATGCCAGCGCCTCATGCGCCATGATCGCCGCCTGCATGCCCGAACCGCACATCTTGTTGACGGTCGTCGCCTCGATATTGAGGCCAAGGCCTGCGCCGAGCGCTGCCTGGCGCGCGGGCGCCTGGCCAAGACCGGCGGGCAGCACGCAGCCCATATAGATGCGATCGATGGCATCAGTGGCAACGCCGGCCCGCTCGACCGCGGCCTTGACCGCCGTGGCGCCCAAGTCCGTGGCCTTGACCGCCGATAGCGCGCCCTGGAACCCGCCCATCGGCGTGCGGGCATAGCTCGCAATGACTACCGGATCATCCTGCATCGAAATACTCCTTCAAAGGCTGCGCGCAATGACCATGCGCTGGATGTCCGACGTGCCCTCGTAAATCTGGCACACGCGGACATCGCGGTAGATTTTCGCGATTCCGAATTCTTCAAGATAGCCATAGCCACCCAGCGTCTGCATCGCGCCGGATACCACCGCCTCGGCCGCTTCGGAGGCGAACAGCTTGGCCATCGACGCCTGGGTCAGGGCCGGCTGGCCGCTGTCCTTCATCGCGGCGGCGGACAGGACGAGCTGGCGCGCGGCCTCCAGCCGGGTGGCGAGATCGGCGAGGCGGAAGCCGACCGCCTGATGCTCGATGATCGCCTTGCCGAAGCTCTTGCGGTCCCTGGCGTAAGCAATGGCAATTTCCAGCGCCGCCTGCGCCATGCCGACGCACTGGGCAGCGATGCCGATGCGGCCGGTCTCCAGATTGGCCAGCGCTTGTGCGTAGCCCTGGCCCGGCTGGCCGATCAGCAGATCATCCTCGACGAACATGTCGTCGAACCGCAGCGCGCAGGTGTCCGACGCGCCCTGGCCCATCTTGTGTTCGACCTTGTCGACCGCATAGCCGGGGCGGTCGGTTGGCACGATGAAGGCGGACAGGCCCTTCTTGCCGGCGTCGGGATCGGTGACGGCGATGATCATCACCAGCCCGCCAATCTTGCCGGAGGTGATGAACTGCTTGGCACCGGTGATGCGCCAGCCGCCATCGACCTTGACCGCGCGGGTGCGCACGGCCGATGCGTCGGAGCCGGCGTCGCTTTCGGTGAGGGCGAAGGCGCCGATGGTGCGGCCGCCGATCAGGTCGGGCAGGAAACGGGCCTTCTGCGCCTCGCTGCCATCCTTGAGCAGGCCGGAGACGAGGATCGAATTCTGGATCGAGACGATGGTGGAGAGGGCGCCGTCGGCAGCGGCCAGTTCCATCAGCGCGAGGGCATAGGAAACCGAGTCAGCCTCCGCGCCGCCATAGGCTTCGGGCGCGGTCATGCCCCAGAGGCCAAGGCCGGCCATCTCCTCGAACAGCGAACGGGGATAGCCGCCCTCCGCCTCGAACCGGGCGCTATGCGGGCGGATCGTCGCCTGGGCGAAATCCCGGACGGTGTCGCGAATCGCGCTCTGGATTTCGGTCAGCATAAACCCTTGCGTCTCTCCTATACTCATTAGTAGGTTGCGCCTGTTGCGATTTCTTGTCAACAGGCGGCATGGAGGAACAGCGAGTGTCGGCGAAAAGCGCAGTGGCGATCCCGTCTCCCTTCCGCACGCGGGAGGAGAAGGCGCGCGAGCGGGAGGAAAAGCGCGAGGCGGTGCTGCGCGCGGCGGTGCGCATGTTCAACGCGCGCGGTTTTCATGCGACTTCGCTGGACGATGTCGCCGCGAGCCTGGGGATCAGCAAGCCGACCATCTATCATTATCTGGGCAACAAGGAGCAGGTGCTGATCGAATGCGTCACCCGCGGCCTGGAAATGCTGCGTGCGGCAGCCGATGAGGCGCGCGCGGGGGAAGGCAATGGCCTGGCCCGGCTCGGCTATTTCCTGCGCCGCTATGGCGCGGTGATCATGGATGATTTTGGCGCCTGCGTGGTGCGGACGGGCGACGAATGCCTGTCGGCCGAAGGGGCGATCCTGTTCCGGTCGCGCAAGCGCGACATCGACCTGGCCATGCGTGGGCTGATCGCCGATGCGGTGGCGGACGGGTCGATCGCCCCGGTCGACGTGAAGCTGGCGGCCTTCACCCTGGCCGGCGCGCTTAACTGGTCGGCGCGCTGGCGCGATCCTGCCGGCGCGATGAGCGCCGAGGCGATCGCGGCGGCGCAGGTCGACCTGCTGATCGCGGGGCTCGCCCCGCGCGGCTGAGGCTGCCCGCTTCTCTCCTGTCCGAATTGGTCAAGCGACGTGCCATGGCGCGCGCCTATGACCGGCCAATGGACAGACAGCCCGCCATGACGGGCGGGAAGGAGAGGGCCGGATGGAGATTGCCGCCACGCCATTGCAGGCGATGCTGGACCGGGAGGCGATCCGCGATTGCCTCGCCCGGCTGGCGCGGGGTGAGGACCGGCGCGACGCCGACCTGATCCGGGCCTGTTGCTGGCCCGACGGCAGCACCGACTATGGCGTGTTCGCCGGCGATTTCGATGCCTATCTCGCCTGGGTGGTGCCCGGCGCCGACGCGATCCTCTGCACCCAGCATCTGCTGGGGCAGAGCGTCATCGACCTGGAGGGCGACGCTGCGCGGGTCGAAACGCAGGTCCAATCCTATCATCGCATCGACATGGGCGATGCGCAGCGCGACGTCATGATCGGCGGCCGTTATCTCGACCTTTTCGAGCGGCGCGAGGGCCAGTGGCGGATCGCGCGGCGCACCATGCTCTATGATTGGGTGCAGGATATCGGCGTCTCAGCCGACTGGAGCCAGGGCGTCATGGGCATGGCGTTCAGCGCGCCGCATTTCACTGGCCGCGCGAACGGCGATCACAGCGTGCGCTTTTTCGCGCGCGAGACGGACTGAGGGAGAGGATCATGAAATCGCTGGACGGCAAGGTCGCGATCGTCACCGGCGCGAGCCGGGGCATCGGCAAGGGCATGGCGCTGGCGCTCGCCGAGCAGGGGGCGACCGTCTATGTCACCGGGCGCACGGTCAAGGCGGGTGACCATGAACTGCCGGGCACGGTCGGCGAGACGGCGGCGCTGTGCGATGCGCGCGGTGGCCGGGGCATTGCGGTGCAGGTCGATCATGGCGACGATGCGCAGGTGGCCGCCCTGTTCGACCAGGTCCGGCGCGAGCAGGGGCGGCTCGACCTGCTGGTCAATAATGCCTTTGCGATCCCCGAAGATCTGACCGTGCCGGGCAGCTTCTGGGAAAAGCCGCTGTCCAACTGGGACATGGTCGATGTCGGCGTGCGCTCCAACTTCGTCGCTGCGCGCCATGCCGCGCAGATGATGGTGCCGCAGGGATCGGGGCTCATCGTGGCGATATCGGGCTATGTCGGCGTGACCTACACCTATGGCGTCGTGTTCGGTACGTGCAAGTCGGCGGTCGACCGCATGGCGCGTGACATGGCGATCGAATTGCAGCCCCATGGCGTCGCCTCGCTCTCGCTATGGCAGGGGCTGACCATGACCGAGCGGGCGCAGCGCAACATCGCCGCCAATCCGGCGATGAAGGCGCTGACCGTCACCAATCCGCTGGTCGGCTGCTCGCCCGAATTTCCCGGCCGGGTGATCGCCGCGCTGCTGGCCGATCCGGCGATCATGGCGCGATCGGGCGGCACCTTCATCACCGCCGAACTGGCGCAGGATTATGGCATCACCGATGTCGACGGAAAGACCATCCCGTCGCTGCGGGCCGAGCGCGGCGCGCCGATCTGGCAGCCGATCGCCCCACGGACGGAGGCATAGGATGGACGCGGATCGCCAGGCGCGGATCGACGCGCTGCTCGACCGGCAGGATATTGTCGACTGTCTGACCCGGTTCAGCCGGGGCATGGACCGGTTCGACCGCAACCTGTTCCTGTCGGCCTTCCATGATGACGCCACCGTCGCGGCGGGCAGCTTCGTCGGCGCGCCCGATGCGCTCTATGCCTGGGCCAGCGCCCTGCACGAGGGCGGGCAGGTGGCGACGCATCATAATCTGCTCAACATGACCATCGATATCGATGGCGACAGCGCCCATGCCGAAACCTATTATCTGTTCGTCGGCCGCAACCGGGACGAGAGCAACTGGATCGCCGGGGGCCGCTATCTCGATCGGCTGGAACGGCGCGATGGCCAGTGGAAGATTGTGCTGCGCACCAACATGATCGAATGGTCCGGGCTGGTGCCGACCCTGCCGCTCCCCTTCGGCGATATACCGGACCTGCATGCCAATGGCGCGCCGGCACGGGACGCGAGCGATCCCTCCTATCTGCGGCCACTAGTCAATCGGCGGACGCCGCATATTCCCCAATAGCGCGCATCGCGGGGTCGATCCTTGGGCGGGGACATTCTGTCCACGTTGACGCCGCCTGCCGCGCATCCCACCTTCGCATCGAAATGGGGCCATGCTGCGTTGGACGCAGCGACGGGCGCGCCCTGCGCCCCTTGCCCCGCATCCTGCCGAAGAAGGTGATCCGATGACCATAGCCCTTGCCGACCCCAGCCTGCTGCGCGAACAATGCTATGTCGACGGCCAGTGGATCGGCGCCGCCAGCATCGACGTGACCGATCCTGCGACGGACGAGCGGCTGGCCGGCATTCCAGCGATCGACGAGGCGGGGACGCGCGCGGCGATCGAGGCGGCGGAGGCGGCACTGCCAGAGTGGAAGGCGAAGACCGCGGCTGAACGCTCGCGCATATTGCGCCGCTGGTTCGAGCTGCTGATCGCGCATCAGGACGACCTGGCCATGATCCTGACCCGCGAGCAGGGCAAGGCGCTGGCCGAGGCCAAGGGCGAGATCGCCTATGCCGCGAGCTTCATCGAATGGTTCGGCGAAGAGGCCAAGCGCATCTATGGCGAGATCATTCCCAGCCATCGCGCCGACAGTCGCATCGTCGTCATCAAGCAGCCGGTCGGCGTGGTCGCCGCGATCACGCCGTGGAATTTCCCCGCCGCGATGATCACGCGCAAGGCGGCACCGGCGCTGGCGGCGGGCTGCACCATGGTCTTGAAGCCCGCCACCCAGACGCCGCTGACCGCGCTGGCGCTGGCCGTGCTGGCCGAGCGGGCGGGCGTGCCCAAGGGGGTGTTCAACGTCGTCACCGGATCGTCGCGGGTGATCGGCGCGGAACTGACCGGCAATCCGCTGGTGCGCAAGCTGAGCTTCACCGGATCGACCGAGGTCGGCAAGACGCTGATGGCGCAATGCGCGCCGACGATGAAGAAGCTGTCGATGGAACTGGGCGGCAATGCGCCCTTCATCGTCTTTGCCGACGCCGATCTGGATGCGGCGGTCGAAGGCGCGATCGCGTCCAAATATCGCAACAGCGGCCAGACCTGCGTCTGCGTCAACCGCATCCTTGTCCAGCGCGACGTCGCGCCGGCCTTTGCCGAGAAGCTGAAAGCCGCCGTCGCGAAGCTCAAGGTCGGGCCGGGCACCGAGGCGGGCGTCACCCAGGGGCCGCTGATCGACGAGAAGGCGGTGGAGAAGGTCGAGGAACATGTCGCCGACGCGCTGGCCAAGGGCGGCACGCTGGTGAGTGGCGGGCATCGCCATGCCCTGGGCCACAGCTTCTTCGAGCCGACCATCATCAGCGGCTGCACGCCGGAGATGAAGCTGGCCGACGAGGAGACGTTCGGGCCACTCGCCGCGCTGTTCCTGTTCGACACGGAAGAGGAGGCGGTGGCGCTGGCCAACGCCACCGAGGTTGGCCTGTCGGGCTATTTCTATACCCGCGACCTGTCGCGCGCCTGGCGCGTGGGCGAGGCGCTGGAGGTCGGCATGGTCGGCATCAACACCGGCCTCATCTCGACCGAAGTGGCGCCGTTCGGCGGCATCAAGGAATCGGGCATGGGCCGCGAAGGATCGCGCCATGGCATCGAGGACTATGTCGAGATCAAATATCTGTGCATGTCCGGGATCTGACGCAGACTATCGAAAGGGGATGATGATGGCGGGAGTGGTGGCGGTAACTGGCGCGGCCGGTGCGCTGGGCCGGGCGGCGGTGCAGGTGCTGCGTGCGGCCGGCTGGACGGTGGCGGGTATCGACCTGGGCGATGTGCCGGCCGACAACGTCGACCTGGCGCTGGGCGGCATCGACCTGTCCGACGAGCAGGCGATGGCCGGCGCAGCCGAGAAGATCGGCGAAGCGCTGGGCGGGCTCGACGCGCTGGTCAATATCGCCGGCGGTTTCAGCTGGGAGACGGTGGAGGATGGGTCGGTCGCCACCTGGGACCGGCTCTATGGCATGAATGTCCGCACCGCGCTGATCGCGACTCGCGCCTTGTTGCCGCTGCTGCGCGATGGCGGCGGCGCGATCGTCAATATCGGCGCCGCGGCGTCGGCAAAGGCGGCGGCCGGCATGGGCGCCTATGCCGCGTCCAAGGCCGGCGTCGCGCGCCTGACCGAGGCGCTGGCCGAAGAGTTGAAGGATGCGGGCGTGCGCGTGAATGCGGTGCTGCCCAGCATCATCGACACGCCGGCCAACCGCGCCGACATGCCCGACGCGGATGTCAGCCGCTGGGTCTCGCCGGAGGCGCTGGGCGGGGTGATCGCCTTCCTGCTGTCGCCCGCCGCCGCGCCGATCACCGGCGCGCTGATTCCGGTCACCGGCCGGGTCTGATCGCCATCGACCGGTTGCCGTTGCAAGGCGCGCAACCGGTCGATGGCGTTTCGTGCAACTGGCCTTGGCGCCTTTGCATTTGCGAAAAAAGCCGGGGAAGACCAGATGAACCTCGATGCTGCGACGCAGCAATATTCTTGTCCGAGGTTCTTATGTTTTCGCTCATCTCGCTCTATTTCGCCTATCGCCGGGACGTCGTCACCGCCGAGCGTTATATCGCCGCGCTGACCCCCGCTGCCGAGCCGGTTTCGGCCGACGTCGTGACCTTCCCGGTCGCCAAGGAAGAAAAGCTGGCCCGCGCCGCCTGATCGGCGCGCCAGCTGACGACTGACTACCTCTCCCGCTGACTGCCCATATTCAGGGCAGCGCCGCGGCCAGAAGGCCGCCAAGGGATCGCCACAGCGCTAACAGCGCCGGCCCGCCGCTCCGCCATTGCAAGTCAACATATGTGTTGATTAACAAAATGGCGAGAACAGCGATCCCCAGGAGAGGTCATGACCTGCAAGCCGACGCAGACGCCTGCGGCTGACACATTCGATATCCCGACCCTGCGCGAGAAATATCGCGCCGAGCGCGACAAGCGGATGCGCGCCGACCGGGAAGGCCAATATCGGCCGACCACCGACGACACGACGCACAGCTATGACGTCGACCCGCATATGCCGGTCGTCGCGCGCGACCCGATCGTCGAGGAACTGGATGTCGTGGTGCTGGGCGCGGGCTTTGCTGGCCTGCTCGCCGGCTATCATCTGACCAGGCAGGGCGTCACCAATTTCCGCAACATCGACCATGGCGGCGATTTCGGCGGCGTCTGGTACTGGAATCGCTATCCCGGCATCCAGTGCGACAATGACGCCTATTGCTATCTGCCGCTGCTGGAAGAAACCGGCTTCATGCCGTCGAAGAAATTCGCCGACGGCGCGGAGATCCAGGCCTATTGCCGCCAGATCGCCGAAAGCTTCGGTTTCGCTGACAAGGCGCTGTTCCACACGCTCATCACCTCGCTGAAATGGGACGAGACGATCCAGCGCTGGCGCGTCGGCACCAGCCGGGGCGACGAACTGCTGGCCCGCTTCGTGGTGATGGGCTGCGGCGTGCTCAACATGCCCAAGCTGCCCGGCATCGCCGGCATCAACAGCTTCAAGGGCAAGATCTTCCACACCGCCCGCTGGGACTATGATTATAGCGGCGGCAGCTACGCCAATCCGGTGCTCGACAAACTGGCCGACAAGCGCGTCGCCATCATCGGCACCGGCGCGACCGCGATCCAGGCGGTGCCCTATCTCGGCCGCTACGCCAAGCAGCTTTATGTCATCCAGCGCACGCCATCGACCGTGGACGAACGGCCCAATCCGGCGACCGACGCCGACTGGGCGGCATCGCTCCAACCCGGCTGGCAGGCCGATCGCCAGGCCAATTTCCACCGCGCCGCGATGGAATCCTTTGCGCCGGGCGAGCCTGACCTGATCTGCGACATCTGGACCGAGATCGCCCGCAACCTGTCGGCCGAACTGGAGGCCGAGGGCTGGCCGGAAATGTCGATCGAGCAATTCATGGCCAAGCGCGAAGTGGTCGATTATCGCGTGATGGAGCGGCTGCGCGCCCGCGTCGACGAGATGGTCGAGGACAAGGCGACGGCCGAGGCCCTGAAGCCCTGGTATCGCTTCCTCTGCAAGCGTCCGCTGTCGAGCAATGAGTTCTACCCGACTTTCAACCGGCCCAATGTCACGCTGATCGATGTCGCCGACAGCAAGGGGCTGGAGAAGATCACCGAAAAGGGCTTCGTGTCGGGCGGCGTCGAATATGAGGTCGACTGCATCATCTTCGCCAGCGGTTTCGAGGTGACGAGCGAGCTGAAGCGCCGCTGGGGCATCGATGCGGTGGAAGGGCGCGATGGCCTGTCCATCTACGATCATTGGGCCAATGGCCCGCGTACCCTGCACGGCACCATGACCCATGGTTTCCCCAACCAGTTCTTCATCGGCTATATCCAGGGCGGCCTCAACGCCAGCGTGACCGAACAGTTCGGCCGCCAGGCGGAGCATATCGCCCATATCATCCATGCGGTGATGGATAAGGGCGCCAAGGTGGTCGAGACCACCCTGCAGGGGCAGGAGGATTATGTCCGCCATTTCGAGGAAATGGAAATCGACATGACCGCCTTCCAGCAGGAATGTACCCCCAGCTATTTCACCAATGAAGGCCAGGTGAAGGCGCCCTGGGCTTTGTTCCGCGGCTATGGTCCGGGCTGGGGCGCATTCCAGAAACTGGTGCAGGACTGGCGCGCGAAGGGTGATCTGGACGGCATGGAATTGCGGTCCTGAGCCATGGGCCGGATCGCCCCGGGGATGGTTCGTGGCGGTCGCCGCTCTTCCCTTGGGGCGCTCCCGCCAGTTGCGATAGGCAGGTTGAAAATATTGTCCTTGCGGACCCGGCGAGCGGACTCGCGGGCCGTACCCAGCGGGCAACGCGGACGTTGCAGGAGGATGCCATGAGCAAGATCGACAATATCGATGTGGAGGCGCTGGCCAAGCCGCTGACCTACCCGACCGAGGCATTCCTGTCGAAGGATTATGCCCTGGCGGAGAAGGAAAAGCTGTGGCCCCATGTCTGGCAGATGGCGGCGCGGGTCGAGGAACTGCCCGATGTCGGCGACTGGATGACCTACGACATTTGCGATGAGTCGATCATCATCGTGCGGACCGCGCCCGACACGTTGCGCGCCTTCTTCAATGTCTGCCCGCATCGCGGCCGCCAGCTGGTCGACGTGCCCAAGGACGTGCATTCGGTGCGCGGCAAGAACCGGCGCAGCTTCGTCTGCGGCTTCCATGGCTGGACCTTCGATACCGAGGGCAACAACACCTACATCCTCGACCCGCAGGACTGGCAGGGCGCGCTCAATGCCGAATGCACCCGCCTGTCGGATGTGAAGATCGACATATGGGGCGGCTGGATCTGGATCCACATGGACCTCAATGCCGAGCCGCTGATCGATTTCCTGGGCGATGCCGGTCGCATCCTGTCCCACTTCGAAATGGACAAGATGCGCTACAAATGGCGCAAATGGGTGGTCTATCCGGCCAATTGGAAGACCGCGCTGGAGGCTTTCATGGAGCCTTATCATGTCGCGGGCACCCATACCCAGCTGCTCGATTATGGCGATTATTACGCATATAGCGCGGCCTATGGCCTGCATGGGGTAAGCGGTTTCGACCAGCGCGACCCGGCCTTCCAGATGAGCCAGAGCAGCAGCGTCACCCGCGCGGGGAAGGGCGATGATCCGCGCCGCTCCACCTATGAGCTGATCCGCGAGAATTACGAGACGCTGAACTATGCCGCCTCGACCGAGACCTTGGTCAATGCGGCGAGCCGGCTGGTCGACGAACTGCCCGAGGGCACGGCGGCCGGCGACGTCATCGCCCATTGGCTGAAATCCGCCAAGGCGGACGATGCCGCACGCGGCGTCATCTGGCCGGAAATCCCGCCCGAGGTGATGGCCGAGGCGGGCCTCGCCTGGCACGTCTTTCCCAACATGTCGGTGCTGCAGGGGATCACCTTCGCCCTTTGCTACCGCACCCGTCCCTATGGCGACGATCCCGACATGTGCATCTTTGAATCCTACGCGATCGAGCGCTTTCCCGAAGGCGAAGTGCCGGTGACCGAATGGGAAGAGACGGAGGCCACCGCCGAGGGCTGGGGCGCCGTCCTCGCCCAGGACTTCTCCAACATGGAATGGGTGCAGAAGGGCATGAAGTCGCGCGGCTTCCGCGGACCGCTGCCCAACCCGCACCAGGAACGCAAGATCACCAATTTCCACCGCAACCTAGCCACGTACATGGGTACGGGCGCACCGAGGTTACTCAAATGAGCTATGACGATCCCAAGCCCGCCGTCAACGTGAACGCCACCGACAAGAAGGGCACGCCGGTCTACAAGCGGATGCTGGACCTGTTCGAGGCCGAAGGCATCAACACGCTGTTCGGCATTCCCGATCCCAATTTCGTCCACATGTTCCTGGAGGCCGAACGGCGCGGCTGGACCGTGGTTGCGCCCCATCATGAGGCCGCTGCCGGCTTCATGGCCGAGGCCGCGTCGCGCATCACCGGCAAGCCCGCCGTCGCCATCGGCACGCTGGGGCCGGGCATCGCCAATATGGCGCCCGCCATCCAGTGCGCGCTGGTCGAAAATTCGCCGGTCATCTTCCTGTCGGGCCAGCGCGCCCGCGTCACCGAACAGCGCGTCCGTCGTGGCCGTATCCAGTTCGTGAAGCAGATGCCGCTGTTCGAGAATAGCGTGAAATATGCCGCCTCGATCGAATATGCCGACCAGACCGACGAGGTCGTGCGCGAGGGCATCCGCAAGGCGATGGGCGGCACCCCCGGCCCGGTCTATATCGAATATCCCAGCCACATCATCCTGGAAGAGCTGGACCTGCCCGCGCCGCTGGCGCCGGATCGCTATCGACTGGTCAACCAGGGCGCTGACATCGACCGGGTCAAGGAAGCAGCCGATCTGATCCGCGCCGCCAAGAACCCGATCCTGCTTGTCGGTCATGCCGTCCACACCTCGCGCTCGGGCGCGGCGGTGAAGCAGCTGGCGGACCTGATGAACTGCCCGGTGATCCAGACCTCAGGCGGCACAAGCTATATCAAGGGGCTGGAAGATCGCACTTTCCAGTACGTCTTCTCCAAGGCGTCGATCGAGGCGGTCACGGAATCGGATCTGGTGCTGGCGCTGGGCACCGAACTGGGCGAGCCGGTCCATTTCGGCAAATGGCGCTACTGGATGAAGAATGAAGCGATCCGCAAATGGATCTATGTCGAGCAGGATCCCGCTGCGATCGGCGTCAACCGGCCGATCGACGTGCCGCTGGTCGGCGACCTGCGCGGCGTCGTGCCGCAGCTGGTCGAGGCGCTGAAGGATACGCCGCGCGCGCCTGCACCGATGCTGGAAGCCTTCATGCGCGACGGCCAGGCCGAGCTGGACGAACTGGCGGCGGAATCGCGCACCAAGAGCGACGGCACCGGCGACCTGCCGATCCATCCCGCCCGCCTGGCGGTGGAAGCAACCGAGGCCTTCCCCAAGGACGGCATCCTGATCCGCGACGGCGGCGCCGGCGTGATCTTCCAGTGGACCTATTCGCAGTGCAAGCCGAACGACGTCATCTGGAACCAGAATTTCGGCCATATCGGCACCGGCATTCCCTATGCCACCGGCGCGATGCTGGCGGACAAGGCGGCGACTGGCGTCAGCCGTCCGGGCCTGTTGCTGACCTCCGACAGCAGCTTCATGTTCCATATCGCCGAACTGGAAGTGGCGGTCCGCACCAAGCTGCCGCTGGTCTGCGTCGTCGGCGTGGATAATCAGTGGGGCCTGGAAGTGGGCGTCTACAAGCGCACCTTCGGCCAGGGCACGGAAGAAACCGGCACCCATTGGAGCAAGGAAGTCCGCTTCGACAAGATCGGCGAGGGCTTTGGCTGCCACGGCGAATATGTGACCCGCGCGGAGGACATCAAGCCGGCGATCGCGCGTGCCTATGCCAGCGGCAAGCCGGGCGTCGTCCATGTCGTGATCGACCCCAAGGCCAATTCGGAAGAAATGCCCAAATATGCCGAATTCCGCACCTGGTATGCCGAAGGCACCCAGTAAAACGCCCTTCCTCCCCGGATAAGGGGAGGGGGAGAGGGGTGTTACTCCGGCGGACACACCCCTCCGTCTGGCCTTTGGCCAGCCACCTCCCCTTCAAGGGGAGGATTTTGGAGAGGATGGGACATCGACATGCGCGACTATCGGAACTTCTATATCGACGGCCAGTGGGTCGCCCCGGTCGAACCGAAGACCGCGGATGTCATCAACCCCGCGACCGAGGCGGTGGCCGGCACCATTTCGCTCGGCGGCGTTGCCGACGTGAACAAGGCGGTCGCCGCCGCGCGCAAGGCCTTTGCCAGCTGGTCGCAGACCACGCGCGAACAGCGGCTCGACCTGCTGCTCGCCATTCAGGCGGAATATGCGCGGCGCCAGACCGAGCTGGGCGATGCGATCATCGAGGAGATGGGGGCGCCGTCCTCGCTCGCCCATGGCTTCCATGTCGGGCTGGGCGCGGGGCATCTGCAGACCGCGATCGAGGTGCTGCGCGACTTCAAGTTCGACGAACCGCATGGCGCGACCATGATCGCGCGCGAGCCGATCGGCGTCTGCGCGCTCATCACGCCGTGGAACTGGCCGATGAACCAGACCTGCGTGAAGATTTTCCCGGCGCTGGCGACCGGCTGCACCATGATCCTGAAGCCGCCACAACTGGCGCCCTTCTCGGCCCAGATCCTGGCCGAAATCCTCGATACGGCGGGTGTGCCGGCGGGCGTGTTCAACATGGTCCAGGGCAGCGGCAGTGTGATCGGCACGGCGCTCTCCACCCATGAGGATGTCGACATGGTGTCCTTCACCGGGTCGGAACCGGTCGGCGTCCAGATCCAGAAGGATGCCGCGACCACGATCAAGCGGGTCGGGCTGGAGCTGGGGGGCAAGAGCGCCTTCATCGTGCTCGACGATGACGCGCTGGCCGCCAATGTCGCTGGCGCGACCGGCGGCATGATGGGCAATTCGGGCCAGACCTGCAGCGCGGGATCGCGCCTGCTGGTGCCGGCATCGCGCATGGATGAGGTGATCGCGGCGTCCAAGGGCGCAGCGGACGCGGTGACGGTCGGTGATCCGACCGGCAATGTCGCCATGGGTCCGGTCGTGTCGAAGAGCCAGTACAACATCATCCAGGACTATATCCAGCAAGGCCTGGACGAGGGCGCGACTCTGATCGCCGGCGGCCTTGGCCGGCCGGAGGGGATCGACAAGGGCTGGTTCGTGAAGCCCACCGTCTTCGTCGGCACCAACGACATGCTGATCGCGCGCGAGGAGATATTCGGCCCGGTGCTGGTGATCATCGGCTATGACGATATCGACCATGCGGTCGAGATCGCCAATGACAGCAATTTCGGCCTCGCCGGCTATGTCAGCGGCACCGATGTCGACCAGTGCCGTGCCGTCGCCCGACGGATGCGCACCGGCTGGATCAGCATCAATGGCGGATTCGATTTCCACGCCCCCTTTGGCGGCTACAAGCGCAGCGGCAATGGCCGCGAATGGGGCGAGCATGGCTTCCTCGAATATCTCGAAGTGAAGTCGCTGCTGGGCTACGCCTGAGATGGCGGTCCAGTCCGGGCGCTATGGCGCTGCCAGTGCTGCGGTCGCTGCCGAGGGCTGGTCCCTTGCGCGGCTGACCCCGCCCAGCCGCCTGCACGGTGCCAATGGTCTGGCCACCGGGCCGGACGGGCGCCTCTATGTCGCACAGGTCGGTGGCAGCCAGGTCAGCGCGATCGATGTCGACAGCGGCGCGATCGAGACGATCAGCGCGATGGGCGGCTCCATCGTCGCGCCTGACGATCTGGTGTTCGACGATGCCGGCAACCTCTATCTGACCGAAATTACCGAGGGCCGGGTCGCGATGCGCACGCCATCGGGCGACGTGCGGGTGGTGCGCGGCGACATTCCGGTCGCCAACCCGATCACCTGGCATCAGGGCCGGCTGATCGCGGGCGAATGCCGCATCGGCGCGCGGATCATGGAACTGGACCTGGATGGGGGCGAGCCGCGCATCATCCTCGACAATATCCCGATGGCCAACGCCTTTCAGGTCGGCCCGGACGGCAAGCTCTATTTCCCGGTGATGGGCGCCAACGAGATCTGGCGGGTGGATATCAATGGTGGCGCACCCGAAGTGGTGGCCGGCGATCTGGGCGTGCCGGATTCGGTGAAGTTCGACAGCAAGGGGCGGATCGTCACGACCCAGGTGGCCAGCGGTCAGGTGTTGCGGCTCGATCTGGTGAGCGGCACGCGCGAAGTGCTGGCCGACCTTGGTCCCGGCCTCGACAATGTCAGCTTCATCGGTGACCGCATCTTCGTGTCGAGCATTCCGGGCGAAATTACGGAGTTGCTTGGGGATGGCAAGGTCCGCTCCGTCGTGCCCCGCGCACTGCAATGGCCGCTGGGCCTCGCCATGGGCGCGGACGGCGCGTTGTTCGTCGCCGACGGCACCTTCGGCTATACGCTGCGGGCCGACGAGGCACTGACCCTGGCCGGCATGATCTTCTACCCCGGCTGTCCCGGCTATATGCGCGGTGTGGCTGCGGGCGCGCAGGCGGGCGAATGGATCATCAGCACCGGCTTGGGAGCGGTGGCGCGCTATCGGCCGGGGCAAGGGGAAAGCGATTTCCTCGCCACCGGCCTCGACCAGTTGATGGGGGTGGCGGTCGCGCCGGGCGGGGCGGTGGTGGTTGCCGAATATGGCACTGGCCGGCTGCTCTCGATCGAGAATGGCGCGGTCGGCGAACTCGCGACCGACCTCGACAAGCCGATGGGCGTCGCGCTGGGGCCGGACGGGACAGCCTATGTCGCCGAGGCCGGAGCGGGGCGCGTGCTGCGCATCGCGGGCGGCCGCAGCGAGACGATCATTGACGGGCTGGGTCGGCCGGAAGGGCTGGCGATCCATGACGGGCAATTGTTTGTCGTCGATACGCGGACCAAGACTTTGGTCGCCACCGACCTGTCGGGCGGCGCGCGCGCGACGATCGCCAGCGCCCTGCCGGTGGGGGCGCCCGCCGGCGTGACGCCCAAATTCCTGGGGCCGATCGGTGACATGGCCGGGCCGATGATCAATTTCGCCGATGTGACGACCGGGCCGGACGGCACGCTCTATGTGTCGGGCGACGCCGAAGGGAGCGTGCTGGCGCTACGCCGCCGGTAGGGGACGGTCGCCGCTGAGCTGCTCGCTGAGCGCGGCGGCCGCCTCGACCAGCGCTTGCTGCAATTCACCGAGGCCTTCGCGTTGCAGCGCCGCGCCGATGCCGATCGCGACCAGCGCATGGACCGGGCGGCCCGCGCCTTTCCATACGGGCGCGGAGACGACGGTGACGCCGGCAATATATTGGCCCTCGTCCACCGCGAAGCCCTGCGCGCGGGTCTGGCGCAGTTGCTCCATCCAGTCGGCAAAGGGCGGCGGATCGTCCCAGCGCAGCGTGTCGAACCGCGCCTTCAGTTCCTTCTCGCCATAATCGCCAAAGGCGGCGATGCAGCGGCCGGTGGCGCTGATGAGGGCGGGGAAACGGCTGCCGACCTGGGCGCTCAGCTGAAAGCCGCTGCCCGACTGCGCCATGGCGACGACGATCATATGATCGAGGCCCACCGCCTGCACCCCCAGCATGGTGAGGCCGAACCGCTGCGCCAGCCGGTCCAGCACCGGCTGGGCAAGGTCGTTGAAGGCGTCGCGGCGCAGCCAGTTGCGCGCCAGCGTCAGCACGCCGGCCTGCAGCGCATAGCGTTTGGTGTCGGGATCGAAGGCGACCAGTTCCTCCTCCACCAGCGCGCGCAGCACATAGAGGCAGGTGCTGGGCACCAGCCCCAGTTCCTTGGCGATCGCCTGCACGCCGAGCGGTCGGTCGCTCTTGCCCAGCAGGCGCAGGATTGCGGCGGCACGGGCGATGGCGGGCGCCTTGCTCTCCTGCACGGCCTTGGCGACCTTGCGGACGGTGGAGGGCGGGCGGGGTGTGGTGCGGCTGTCGGTCATGGCGTCATCCTATCGCGACGCCGATGGCCTGTAATTCGAAATATAGAACATAATTCACCATTTACAACAAATGAGTCGCTGTGACATCGCTTGTTGCAAGCAGCGACGGGGTTTCGACCCGTTCGCCCAGTTGAATGCCGGACCGATGGGATGGGATGATGGCGAAGCTAACCGACTATCGCAGCTATGCCGATGCACAGGCACATGCGACCTCAGCGGCGCTGTGGGATCTGTTCGACGGCGACCGCGAAGACCTGAACATCGCCCATGAATGCATCACCCGCCATGCTGACGGATCGGGCCGTGCCGCCGTGCGCATCGCCCATGCCGCCAATGGTGATGATGGCGGCCGGGACGAGATATTGAGCTTCGACGCGATCGCGGCGGGCGCTGCGCGCTTCGCCCATTGGCTTGATGCCGAGGGTATTCAGCCGGGCGAACGCATCGCCTTCATGCTGGAGCCTTCGCTGCCCTTCTATGTCTGCCTGTTCGGCGCGATGCAGACCGGCGCGATCTCGGTGCCGCTCTTCACCCTGTTCGGCCCGGATGCATTGCGGCTGCGGGTCGATGACTGCAAGCCGACCATCCTCATCACCAACGCGGAAAAGGCGGAGCTGGCGCGCAGCATGGACGGCCCGCGCGTGATCGTCGCCGACGACGCATTGCTGGCCGATCTCGCCCGCTTCCCGGCGAGCTACAGCCCGAAGACCAAGGCCAATGACCTGGCCGTGTTCCAATATACGTCGGGCACCACGCGCGAACTGCCCGAGGCGGTGAAGCACAGCCACCGCGCGCTGGTGACCTTGATGTTCGCCGCCCTCTACGGCACCGGCATCCGGCCGGGCGACGAGTTTTTCTGCCCCTCTTCGCCGGCCTGGGGCCATGGCCTGTGGCATGGCACGCTGGCGCCGCTGGGGCTGGGCGTGACGACCGGCACCTTTGCCGGCCGGTTCGATCCGGTGCGGCTGATGCAGGCGCTGGAAGCCTATGGCATCACCAACATGTCGGCCGCCGCGACCCATTATCGGATGATGAAGAATAGCGGCCGGGCCGCCGACTTCGCCTTCCATTTCGACAAGCTGTCCTACACCGGCGAGCCGATCGACCCGGCGACGCTGGAGTTCATCGACGCCCATTTCAAGGTGCCGGCCTGTTCCATGTACGGCACGACCGAGATTGGCGTGGTGCTGGTCAACTATCCCGGCGCGCAGGATTTCAGGGTGAAGCCGGGTTCGCTGGGCAAGGCGGTGCCGGGCCAGAAGCTGGAAGTGCAGCGCCCCGATGGCAGCGCCTGCGACCCCGGCGAGATTGGCGAGCTGATGCTGTGGCGCCGCGATCGGTGGGAAACCACCAAGGACCGGGCGAAGATCGACGCCGACGGCTATTTCTACCATTGCGGCCGCGCCGACGACGTCATCATCTCGGCCGGCTGGACGATGAGCGCGGTCGAGATCGAGAATACGCTGCTCAAGCATGAGGCGGTGCTGGAATGCGCGGTGATCGGCGTGCCCGACGACAAGCGCGGCCAGGTGGTGAAGGCCTTCATCATCCTCAATCGCGACGGCAGCGACGCGCTGGTCCGCGAACTGCAGGACTTCACCCGCGAAAAGCTCGCCCAGCATGAATTCCCCCGCATCGTCGAATTCGTGACCGACCTGCCCAAGACGCCGGCCGGCAAGGTCCACCGCAAGATTTTGAGAGATCGTGAGGCCGCCAAGGCGGTCGAACTCGCCAACTGAAGTCAGGAGAAGAGAGATGGCAACATTGGCCGACGCGCCCGTGAACAAATTCCCCAAGATCACCGAGGAGGGGCTGGACGACCTGCGCAAGCGCATCGGCGTCAAGATCGAGAATACGGTCGAGCCGTGGAACTACGAAGCCACGCGCGACGCGATCCGCCATTATGCGCACGGCATCGGCGACGATAATCCGCTGTGGTGCGATCCGGCCTATGCCGAAAAGACCAAGCATGGTTCGCTGGTTGCGCTGCCGAGCTTCCTGTTCACCACCAGCCGCATCATCTCGGGCTATTGCGGTGGCCTGTCGGGCGTCCATGCCATGTGGGCGGGCGCCGACTGGACCTGGCACAAGCCGGTGCTGCGCAACGACACGATCCGCACCGAGGCCTATTTGAAGGATCTGGTCGAGCATCAGACTAAGTTCGCCGGTCGCAGCTTCCAGCAGATCTACCATGTCGATTTCTTCAACCAGTCGGGCGACAAGGTGGCTGAAGGCGATAGCTGGGTATTCCGCACCGACCGCGACGAAGCGCGCGAGCGTGGCACGAAGTACACCGAAGCCCGTGGTCGTGTGGAACCCTTCACCGACGAACAGCTGGCCGAGATGTACAAGCTGTACGAGAAGGAAGAAATTCGCGGCGCTACGCCCCGTTATTGGGAAGATGTGCAGGTCGGCGACGAGCTGCCGCGCATGATGAAGGGGCCGATGACCGTCACCGGCTTCATCTGCTACGCGCAGGGCTGGGGCGGCCTCTATATCCGCGCCAACAAGCTGGCGTGGAAGATGCAGCAGAAGCATCCCGGCACCGGCATCAAGAATCGCTTCAACGTGCCCGACTGCCCGGAACGCGTCCATTGGGACGAGGCGTTCGCGCTCGAAGTCGGCGCGCCGGGCGCCTATGACTATGGTCCGGAACGCTGCAGCTGGCTGACCCATCAGGTCACCAACTGGATCGGCGACGACGGCTTCCTGCACAAGAGCAAGTGCCAGATCCGCCGCCACAATCCCGATGGCGACGTGATCTTCATCGACGGCAGCGTGATCCGCAAGTTCGAGGAGAACGGCAAGAAATATGTCGAGATCCAGCAGCGCGCGGAAACCCATCGCGGCGAAGTCTCGGCCTTCGGCACCTCGATTGCCGAACTGCCCAGCCGCCCGGCCTGATCCGGGCGCGGCGGGCCGTTCCTTCCCCCTGGGGAGGATTTGGGATGGGACGGCCCACCGAAAGATGCATGATGGACAGCCACGCCAAGAGTATATGGGCAGGGCCGCTGGCCGGGGTGCGGGTGCTGGATTTTACCCGCGTCCTGGCCGGCCCCTCGGCTGCATTGGCGCTCGCCGATCTGGGCGCGGAAGTCATCAAGGTGGAGCCGCCCGGCAGCGGCGATGACACCCGCAGCTTCCCGCCGCTGCGCGAAGGCGAAAGCCATTATTTCCTCAGCGTCAATCGCGGCAAGAAGAGCATCGTGCTCGACCTGAAAGCCGCCGAGGGGCTGGCGATCGCGCGCGACCTGGCGGCCAAGTCCGACATCGTCATCGAAAATTACCGGCCCGGCGTGATGGACCGGCTGGGCCTTGGCTATGAGGCGCTGTCGGCGATCAACCCCGGCCTCATCTATTGCGCCATTTCCGGCTTCGGCATGACCGGGCCACTCAAGGATCGGCCGTCCTTCGACATCGTGCTGCAGGCCATGTCCGGCGCGCTCAGCGTCAATGGCGAACCGGGCGGGCTGCCGACCAAGCTCGGCATTCCGCTGGGCGATCTGGTCGGCGGCATCAACGGGCCGATCGCGATCCTCGCCGCCCTGCACGAACGCCATGCCACCGGGCGCGGCCGGCTGATCGACATCAGCCTGATGGACGGGATGATCGGCCTGCTCGGCTATCTGGCGCAATTGAGCTTCTTCACCGGGCAGGATCCGGTGCCGCAGGGATCGCAGCATCCCAATCTCGTCCCCTATGGCGTCTTTCCGGCGAGCGACGGGTCGATCGTCATCGCCTGCCTCACCAATCATTTCTGGGGCAAGATCTGCACCGCACTGGGGCTGGACGCGCTGGCCGACGATCCGCGCTATGACAGGCTCGACAAGCGCCGCGAGCGGCGGGCGGAGGTGAACGCCCTGCTGTCGGCGGTGACGCAGACCCGCACCGTGGCCGACCTTGCCGAGCTGTTCGCCGCGCATCAGGTGCCCCATGCGCCGATCCTGACCATCAGCGAGGCACTGGCCCAGCCGCAGACGCTGGCCCGCAACATGGTGGTGGAGACCGAGCACAGGACGCTGGGCACGATCCCGATCGTCAACCGCCCCTTCCGCTTCCCAGGCGCGGAGCAGCCCGTGCCAAGTGCGCCGCCGGTGCTGGGCGAGCATAGCGACGCGGTGCTGGCAGACCTTCTCGGGATGGATGCGCAGACCATCGCCCGGCTGCGCGACGCCGGGATCGTCGCCTGAGCGATCATTTGGCGCCACGCTTGGGGCGACGGCACCGCCGCCGCTAAGCTCCCCGCCAATCATCATCCGGGAGAGAGACTATCATGCTGCGATTTGACGACCGCGTCGCCCTGATCACCGGCGCCGGGCGTGGCCTCGGCCGGGCCTATGCGTTGCTGCTGGCGGCGCGCGGGGCGAAGGTGGTGGTCAATGATCCCGGCGTCAGCATGCAGGGTGAGGGGACCGATGCCGGCCCGGCCCAGTCGGTGGTGGACGAGATTCGTGCCGCCCGCGGCCAGGCGATTGCCTCGACCGACAGCGTCGCCACGCCCGAAGGCGGGCTGGCGATGATCGACCTCGCCCGCGACCATTTCGGCAGCATCGACATTCTTATCCACAATGCCGGCATCGTCAGGCGCGGCGGCCTGGCGGAACTCAGCTATGCCGATTTCGAGACGGTGCTCGACGTCCATCTGCGCGGCGCCTTCCATGTCGTGCGCGCCGCCTTCCCGCATATGTGCGCCGCCAATTATGGCCGCATCGTCCTCACCGGATCGATCAACGGCCTTTATGGCAATGCCGGCGTGGTCAATTACAGCGTCGCCAAGGCGGGGATGATCGGCCTGTCCAACGTCGCCGCGATCGAAGGCGCGGCCCATGGGGTGAAGAGCAACATCATCCTGCCCGGCGCCGTCACCCGCATGGCCGAGGGTCTCGACACCAGCGCCTATCCGCCGATGGACCCGGAACTGGTCGCGCCCGCCGTCGGCTATCTCGCGCATCAGGATTGCGCGGTCAGTGGCGAGATGCTGATCGCCATGGCCGGGCGTGTCGCGCGCGCCTACACGATGGAAACCGCTGGCGTGTTCCAGCCCGACTGGACGATCGAGCAGATTGCCGATCGGCTGGACGCGATCCGCGATACGCAGGACGCGTTGCTCTTCCCGCCGGTGCCGACCGGCCATCTCGACCATCTGCGCTACAGTTTCGCGATGGCCAGCCAGGGCATGAAACAGGGCTGATCGCTCAGTCCTGCTTCGCCGCCATCATCGCCTGGATCAGCGGCTTGATCTGGGCTTCCACCGGCGTCGGGTTGAAATGCTCGGCGACCGACGCGATCCGGCCGTCGCGGATGCGCAGCAGGAAGACATAGCGATTGGCGAAGGGCTCGCCATTCACCAGCGTGCCCGCCGACCGCACCTCGGCCGCGACCCGGTCCGCTTCCGCGGTCAGCGAATCGACGGTGAAGCTCAGCCCGCCCTGGAACAGCGACCCCAGCATCGCCACGCCGCGCTGATAGGATGCGCGCGGCGCATCGACGCCCGATGTCGTCGTCCAGGCGGTCATGTCCTCGGTCAGCAATTCGTCCGGCAGTGCCGCCGCCGACAGGGCGGCAAAGAAGCGGCGGGCGAGGTCATGATGCGCCTGCGTCATCGGGTCAGGCCTTCACGGGAATCGAGAAGCGGTCGGTATAGGCCTTGAAATGGGCGTGGATCTGCGCCCGATCGAGCCCATAATCGGCCAGGTCATAGCTATGCTTGCCATGCTTGCCCTGTGGATTGGCGGCCAGCATCGCGGTCATGCCGGCTTCCGCTTCCGCCGTGAACGGTTCGTCGAAGCGAGCATAGAGCTTGCGCATCTCGCCGATCGGGTCGCGTAGCTGGTCGTCATACTGGATGTCGTGGATCGCATCCTGGCCATGCTTTTCGCGATAGGCCAGCATCCGCTCGATCATCAGGTCGAAGGTGCGCAGTTGCGAGCGGCCGACCTCGACCGGGTCGACATCGGCGCTGAACATCTTGCGCACTTGGTAGACGAGGCTGCAGGCAGAGCCGACGACGTCGGCCGGATCGCGATGGGTCATGACCAGCTGGGCATCGGGATAGACGGTGGTGAGGTCGTCCAGGAACAGCGGATGCCAGGGATTCTTCAGTGTCCAGCGGCCGCCATTTTCTGCCTGCAGCAATTGCAGCAGCCGCTTGTGATAGCGGAAGGCGGGCAGGTAGCTCGTGGCGAACAGCCATTTCTGATAGCTCGGCACATGCAGAACCGAGTCATAATATTGGGCGCAGAAGGACGGCGCCATGGCGAACTGGCACTCGGTCGGGCTGTCGGCATCCTCATGATGGATGGCCGAGATATGCGGCGCATATTTGAGCGACATGTCGAGCCGCGCCTGTTCCGCGACATAGCGCGGGTCGCTGCTGAGCGTGCCGGCCGCAGCGGGTGGCGCCGAATTGAACGCTTCCCAGCGCAGGAAGGAGCGGCGAGCCGGATCGGCGTTCAAGAGGTTGATCGTCAGGGTCGTGCCGGTGCGTGGCAGGCCGAAGACGAACATCGGCTTTTCGACCGGCGCGTCGAGCAGGTCTGGATGGCGGGCGAGCCAGTCCTCGACCTGCAGCCGGTTGGCGAGCGTCGCGGTCAGCTGCTGTGCCCAGCGGCCCTGCGCCGCTTCGGTGAGGTTGGCCTCGCGGTTGATCGCGTCGACCAGCACGTCCAGCCCTTCCAATATGGCGTCGTCGCCCAGGTCGGTAAGGCCGGTCTGTTCGCGCGCGGCGGCGACCAGGGCGTCGGCGTCGAGGCCGATGGTGTCGGTGGTCATGATCCTCTTCCCTTCTGTTTTCAGGCGGCCTGCGCCGCGATCTCGGCCATAGCCCCCAGCACTGCATCGGCATGTTCGTGCCTGCAAATGAGGAGGTCAGGCATGTATGTGTCTTGCTGGTTGTAGGTCAGCGGTGCGCCGTCGATGCGGGAGGCGTGGAGGCCGTGGGCGAGTGCGACGGCGGCGGGGGCGCAGCTGTCCCATTCATATTGGCCGCCGGCGTGGAGATAGATGTCGGCCTGGCCCAGGATCACCGCCATCGCCTTGGCGCCGGCGGAGCCCATGGGGACCAGTTCGGCACCCAGCGCTTCGGCGACCGCGACCGCCTGGGGTGCGGGGCGGGTGCGGGATACGACCATGCGCAGTTTCTCGGGCGCGGGCGGGATTGCGCGCGGCTGGTCGGTGCGCAGGACGATGCCATCCTCATGCCCCGGCAGCGCAACCGCGCCGATGGTCGGCACGCCGTTTACGGCGAGGCCGACATGGACGGCCCAGTCGGCGCGTGCCTCGCCATATTCGCGGGTGCCGTCGACCGGGTCGACGATCCACACCCGGCTGTGGGTCAGTCTGGCCCCGTCACAGGCCATCTCCTCGGAGAGGAGACCATCCTCGGCCCGCTGCTCCCGCAGCGCATGGACGAGGAACTGGTTGGCGGTCTGGTCGCCGGCCTTGCCGAGCGCCTTGGCGCTGAACAGGCCCGAGGCGCGGACCTCCAGCAGCAGGCGGCCGGCGGTCTCGGCGAGATGGGCGGCCAGATCGGCATCTGTCATGATGTTGCTCATTTGAGCGGCATGATCTTGCGGATGATATGCTCGGCGGCTTCCTGTGGCGTCATCTCGACGGTGTTGACCCGGATTTCGGGGCTGGTGGGCGCCTCATAGGGGCTGTCGATGCCGGTGAAGTTCTTGAGGGCACCCGATCGCGCCTTCTTGTAGAGGCCCTTGACGTCGCGCGCCTCGGCAACCTCGAGCGGGGTATCGACGAAGATCTCGATGAACTCGCCGTCCGGCAGCATCTCGCGCACCATCTCGCGCTCGGCGCGGAAGGGCGAGATGAAGGCGGTCAGCACGATCAAGCCCGCGTCGGCCATCAGCTTGGCAACCTCGCCGACGCGGCGGATATTCTCGATCCGGTCGGCCTCGGTAAAGCCCAGATCCTTGTTGAGGCCATGGCGGATATTGTCGCCATCCAAGAGGAAGGTGTGGCGGTTCATCAGCGCGAGCCGCTTTTCCACCTCATTGGCGATGGTCGACTTGCCCGAGCCCGAGAGGCCGGTGAACCAGAGGATGCGGGGAACCTGGTTCTTGAGCGCGGCATGGGCCTCGCGGCCGATATCGGTCGCCTGCCAATGGACATTCTGCGCCCGGCGCAGCGAGAAGTGGAGCATGCCCGCCGCCACGGTGCGGTTGGAGATCTTGTCGATCAGAATGAAGCCGCCGAGCGTGCGGTTTTCGGCATAGGGCTCGAACCTGATCGGCTTGTCGGTCGCCAGTTCGGCAACGCCAATGGCATTCAAGTCCAGCGTCTTGGCGGCCAGATGCTCCATGGTGTTGACGTTGACGACATATTTGGGCGCCTGGACGGTGGCCGAGACGCTCTGCGTGCCGATCTTGAGCCAATAGGACCGGCCCGGCAGCATCGCCTCGTCATCCATCCACACGATGGTCGCCTCGAACTGGCTGGAGACCTCGGGCGGATTGTCAGCGACCGCGATGACGTCGCCGCGCGAACAGTCGATCTCGTCGGCAAAGCAGAGCGTGACCGACTGGCCGGCGATCGCTTCGTCGAGGTCGCCGTCACCACCGGTCCCGCTTGCCGGGCCGGTTCCACCCGGCATCGTGACGATGCGACTGATGGTGCTGGTCTTGCCAGACGGCAGCACCCGCACGGCGTCACCCGGCTTGACCGATCCGCTGGCGATCAGGCCGGCAAAGCCGCGAAAGTCCAGGTTCGGACGGTTGACCCACTGGACCGGCATGCGGAAGGGCTTGGCCGCCGCGGTGGTGGCATCGACCTCGACGCTTTCGAGATGCGCCATCAGGGTCGGCCCCTGATACCAGGGGGTGTTCTCGGACCGGGCGGTGATATTGTCGCCCTTGAAGCCGGAGATGGGGATGGGGGTGAAGGCGCTGATGCCGATGCTCTGCGCGAACGCGGCATAATCGGCGACGATCTTGTCGAACACGGCCTGGTCATAGCCGACCAGGTCCATCTTGTTGACGGCCAGCACGATGTTGCGGATGCCGATCAGATGGGCGAGGTAGCTGTGGCGCCGCGTCTGGGTGAGAATGCCCTTGCGCGCGTCGATCAGGATGACGGCCAGGTCGGCGGTGGAGGCACCGGTGACCATGTTGCGGGTATATTGTTCATGGCCCGGCGTATCGGCGACGATGAACTTGCGCTTCTCGGTGGCGAAGAAGCGATAGGCGACGTCGATGGTGATGCCCTGTTCGCGCTCGGCGGCGAGGCCATCGACCAGCAGGGCGAAGTCGATCTCGCCGCCTTGCGTGCCGACGCGCTTGCTATCGGCCTGCAGCGCTTCGAGCTGATCCTCGAAGATCATCTTCGAATCATAGAGCAGCCGCCCGATCAGGGTCGACTTGCCGTCATCGACCGAGCCGCAGGTGATGAAGCGCAGCATGGTCTTGTGCTGATGGACGTCGAGATAGGCGTCGATGTCCTGCGCGATCAGCGCATCGGTCTGGTAGACGGGGTCCTGTGTGATCACGTCGGACATCAGAAATACCCCTCCTGCTTCTTCTTCTCCATGCCGGCGCCGCCGGCATCCTTGTCGATGGCGCGACCCTGGCGCTCGGATGTGGTGGTGAGCAGCATCTCCTGGATCACCTCCGACAGGGTGCTGGCCTCGCTCTCGACCGCGCCGGTCAGCGGATAGCAGCCCAGCGTGCGGAAGCGGATCGATCGCTCGACCGGCACTTCGCCGGGCGCCAGCGGGAAGCGGTCATCATCGACCATCAGCAGCATGCCGTCGCGCTCGACGGTGGGGCGGGGGGCGGCGAAATAGAGCGGCACGATCTCGATGCCCTCGAGCTGGATATATTGCCAGATGTCGAGCTCGGTCCAGTTGGAGATGGGGAAGACGCGGATGCTCTCGCCCTTGGCCTTCTTCGCATTGTAGAGGTTCCACAGTTCGGGCCGCTGGTTCTTGGGATCCCAGCCATGCGACGCGGTGCGGAAGGAGAAGATGCGCTCCTTGGCGCGGCTCTTCTCCTCGTCGCGCCGCGCGCCGCCGAATGCCGCGTCGAAGCCGAACTTGTCGAGCGCCTGCTTCAACCCTTCCGTCTTCCACATGTCGGTGTGGAGCGCGCCATGGTCGAACGGGTTGATGCCGCGCGCCTGGGCCTCGGGATTATGATGGACCAGCAGTTCCATCCCCGCGTCGCGCGCGGCCTTGTCGCGCAGATCATACATCGCGCGGAACTTCCAGGTGGTGTCGACATGCAGCAGCGGGAAGGGCGGCGGCGAGGGATAGAAGGCCTTCTTGGCCAGATGCAGCATCACCGCCGAATCCTTGCCCACCGAATAAAGCATCACAGGCCGATCCGCCTCCGACACAACCTCCCGCAATATATGTATGCTCTCCGCCTCTAGGCGCTCCAAATGCGTAAGACTGCGTGCCATGATTATGCTTCCTGAAATGGGGGTCAGGCGGCCGGGAGCCGCTTGTCGGCATCGGCGATTTCCGCCTTCAGCCACATGGTTTCGGACAGGTTGGTGCTGCCGCTGCGGGCGAGCAATTGTTCGAGCGCGGCCTTCTTGACGGTCAGCGCCGCCTCATGGTCGGGCGCGACGCCCAGCGCGATGTCGAGCAGGTGCAGCGCTTCGAGCGGACGCCCCGCCGCGGCATGGACATGGGCGCGGGCGGCCAATGCCCCGGCGCCGCCGGCCAGTTCGACCAGGTCGGGATAGACGGTCGGGCGCGGCACGCCATAAAGGGCAGTGGTGCCGTCCTCATAATGGAACCAGCCGGCATTTTCCTCCCAGATGGCACGGACGACCCAGCTGGTCTTGCCATGGAATTCGCCGATGCGGATATCCTCGGGCAGGACGATCTCGCGCATCAGATCCTGGACATGCCGGCCGGCATTCATGCCGGCGATCGTCTCGCGCTCGATATAGGAAACGGCGGCATGCATCCGGTCGAGATCGGCGCGGATCGTGTCTGCGCCGCGGATCGGATCGCCATGGCCGGTGATGACCAGTTCGGGCGCCAGCGACCGGACATGCTCCAGCGACTGGAGATAGGCGCGCACCAGCCGGGGGCGGTCGCCGCGCATCGTCACCAGATTGGGCATGGAGCGCCACACCGGGCCGAACAGATTGCCGGTGAAGATGATCTTTTCCTCGGGCATCCAGACGAACACCGAGCAGAGCGTCTCGCCGCCGGACGTCTTCACCACCTCGAACTTGCGGCTGCCCTGTTCGAAGGCATGGACGGTCTCGACCATCCGGTCGGGGACGATGCGGGGCGGCTTGGGCGGTGGACCGTCGCGCCGGGTCATCGATGCCCAGAGCTTGCCCGATCGGATGCCGAGGAACGGGCCGAGCCGGTCGAAATAATCCTCCGTGTCGACGAAGTTGACACCCGTGATGACTTCGGTGCCCGGCTCCTGCTGGTCTGGCAGGGCGCCATAATGGTCGGGATGGGCCTGGGTGACGATGATGCGTTTCAGCGCGCCGGTGCGGTGCGGCGCGAACAGCCCCTTGTTGCGCGCGCCATTGCCCAGGAAGCCGGTATTGACCAGCAGGTCGCCGTCGCCCGTCGTCACCAGATAGGCGTTGGAAATATCCTTCACCATGAAGATGGTCTCGGTGATCGCTTCGGCATCGGTCTGGCCCTGTCCGGCCATCACCAGCGCGCCCAAGGGAGTCTGCGGTTTCTCGGCGGTCGATGGCGTGCTCATGCGTCGGCTCCCTCGAACTCGATCATGACCTTGGCGGATTGCGGGCGGGCGGCGATCTCCAGCCCCTCCATCACCTGCGCGAAGGGCAGCTTGTGGCTGATCAGCGCCGCGATCTTGTCCTTCAGGCGCGGCATGGCGGCGATCACGTCGGGCATTTCGGTCGGATAGCCGACCGCCGTGGTGATCGTCATTTCGGTCGTCAGCATCGGGCCGGCGGGCAGCTCGATCGGTTTCATATAGGCTGCGGTGATGACATGGCGGGCATGGGTCTTGGCCATGGCGATCACGTCGGACAGGATGGAGGGCGCGCCGGCCGCGTCGATATAGGCGTCGGTCTGCGACTTTTCGCGGCCGAACACGGTGGTGGTGCCATGGATCGCCTTGATCCGGGCGATCACATCTTCCTTCGCCGGATTGATCGTGTGGGCGCCGAGCGCGCGGGCGCGCTCCAGCCGTTCCTCGGCCAGGTCGAGCGCGATCACATCCTGGCACCCCCGGTCGATCGCCCAGAGCACCATGCCAAGGCCGATCGGGCCGCAGCCGAAGATGACGACCTTGTCGCCTGCCCTGGCCTGCGCCCGGTTGACGCCGTGCATCGCCACCGACAGCGGTTCGCACATGGCGGCGACATCATAGGATATGCCGTCCGGGATCGGTAGCAGGCTGTCGCCCAGTCGCGCGTCGCGGACCAGCAATTCCTCGGTAAAGGCGCCCTCCGGTCCGCCGCTGCCGATGAAGCTGGGCGTCATCATCGGGTTGATGATGACGCTCTGGCCGACGCTGACGCCCGTGACCTCGTCACCCACGATCATGATCTCGCCCGCGCCCTCATGGCCGAGCGCGGTCAGCTTGCCGGGGCCGGGAATGCCGCCATTCTTGATATAGCTGAGGTCGCTGCCGCAAATGCCGCAGGCCTTCATCTTCACGACGACGTCCTTCGGACCTGGCTCGGGCCGCTGATAGGCGTCGAGCCGGACATCATTCACATCATGGATGTTGAGCAGGTGCATCGGGGCGCTCCTTCGATCGGCTCAGAAGGCGTAGGGCGGGTAGACCAGGCTGCCGCCGTCGATGACGATCGTGTCGCCGCTATGATAGCGCGATGCGTCGGACGCGAGATAGGCGCCGATGCCCTCGAAATCCTCGATCGCGCCGGGGCGATGGATCGGCGTCTTGGCCGAGAAATGGGCGTCGACGGCGGCCATGCGGGCCTTCATCTCCTCGCTCATCTCGCCATCGCCGCCGATGCCGGTCTTGATATAGCCCGGCGCGATGCTGTTGGCGCGGATCTCGTACTTGCCCAGTTCCGCCGCCATGCCGCGCACGGCCGCGCCCATGCCGCCCTTCGACGCGGCATAATTGTTGATCCCGGCAATGCCATGGAACATCGACAGGCTGCCGCAATAGACCAGGCTGCCGCCCGGCTCGCCGGCTTCGGCGCGGGCGACCATCGCCTTGGCGCCTTCGCGCAGGGTGAAGAAGGCGCCGTGCAGGTTGACCGCCAGCAGATCATGCCATTCGGTCGAATCCAGCGTCAGCACCGAGCGCGAGCGCGAGGCGCGGCCCGAATTGGTGAAAACGCAGTCGATGCGGCCGAAATCGGCGAGCAATTTGGCATAGCCGTCGACGATCGCCTCTTCCGACGCGACATCGACCTGATAGGTTTCGACCCGGCCGGCGCCCGCTGCGCGCAGGGCGGCGGCGGCGGCTTCGTTCTTGTCCGCATTGCGCGCCCAGATGGCGATGTCGCCGCCCATCTTGGCGACGCCCATGGCGAAGCCCAGGCCAATGCCGCCATTGCCGCCGGTGACCAGCGTGACCTTGCCCGTGCAGTCGAAAAGACCCTTAGCCATTCATCTCTCTCCATAGGGTGCCGCATCGTTGGCGGCTTGCCTGATGGCCCAAGGATGGGGGCGACTCCGGCGCCGACGCAATTGACCAGACTATCGAGAATGAGCCATAGTGCAGCGATAGGGCCAAACATGGCCAGAGAGCGGGGGAGCGATGGCGGAATCCTATGCCAGGTCGGTTTTCGAGGCCGAGATTGCGGTGCCGCAGGCGCAGGCGCGGATCATGCGGCTCGACCTGGCGGGGCCGACCGACCGCATTTTCCGGCGCGAGCGCCATTATTGGCTCGACATGTGCCTGACCCCCCGGCCCGAGCGGGTGCGCGGCTGCTATGCCGAGCATTGGGGGCCGCATCGCTATGAGCGGCTGGGCGAGATTTTCCTGGTGCCGCCGGGGCAGGCCTTGCGGTTGCGGACCGAAGGAGAGGGCAGCCAGTCCTCGGTCGTGTGCGAGATCAAGGCGGAGGCGATCGACCGCTGGCTCGACGGCCCGATCGAATGGACCGACAGTCGCCTCGCGGCCTGTCTCGACATCGCCCATCCGCATATGCGCGCCTGCCTGTTCCGCCTGGCGGAGGAGGTTAACCGGCCGGGGCCGGGCAGCATCGTGCTGACCGAGCTGATCGCCGGGCAACTGGCGATCGAGGTGGCGCGCTATTGCCAGGCGATCGCCGAGGGACCGGCGACCGGCGGGCTTGCCACCTGGCGGCTGCGGCGGATCGACGAGCGGCTGCAACTGGGCGGCGCAGCGCCCTCGCTGGAGGAGCTGGCGACCCTGTGCAACCTGTCGGTGCGGCAATTGACGCGCGGCTTTCGCGCCAGCCGGGGCTGTTCGATCGGCGACTATATCGTCCAGTGCCGGATCGATGTCGCCAAACGCTATCTGGGATCGAGCGAGAGCATCAAGGAGATTGCCTTCGCGCTCGGATTCGCTTCGCCCTCCAGCTTCGCCTTCGCCTTTCGCCGCGCCACCGGGGCGACGCCGCGCCAGTTTCGCCAGCATCTGACATCGCGCCCGCGATAGGGGCTGGCCGCGCGCTTCTGATATGGCCCGATATCGATAGTGCGGCCGGGCCGCTTCATCGGGCAGCATTGGCGCGCATCGCCCTGCTGCCCATGATGGCGGCAAAAGACATCAGGAGAGACATGCCATGGGCGCTGCTTTGGTTGCCGACGCGCTGATCGACCGCGCGATCAAGGCCACCGGCCTCGATCGCTTCGATTCCGACAGTTATCGCGAAGGGCTGGACATATTGCTGGCCGATGCGAACCAGGCCGGCCTGTCGGACAGCGGCCATGCGCGGATGGAGGCCAATGTCGTCGACCTGCTGTCCAATCGCCTCAGGACCACCGATTATCTGGCGCAGCGGCCCGAGCTGCTGGAACGGCCGGTCGAGCGGCCGGTCTTCGTCTTCGGCATTCCCCGCACCGGCACGACGCTGCTCAGCAATCTGCTGGCCTGCGATCCGGCCCGGCGATCGCCGCTGACCTGGGAGATTGACGAACCGGTGCCGCCGGCGACCAGCGCCACGCTCAAGAGCGATCCGCGTGCCATCGCCCGGCTGGAACAGGAAAAGGCGATGCTCGCCGCCCGGCCGGAAATGGGCAAATATTATCGCAATTCGGCCGTCTACCCCAATGAATGCATCTTCTTCATGGCGCATGATTTCAAGGCGCTGGCGCTGGAATCGCGGGGGAAGCTGCCCAATTATCGCGACTGGCTGTTCTCGACCGACATGACGTCGGCCTATCACTATCACAAACGCTTCCTGCAATTGCTGCAGGCCGATGCGCCGGGCGTGTGGAATCTCAAAATGCCGAGCCACAGCCTGTGGATCGAGACGATCCGCAAAATCTATCCCGACGCCCGCTTCATCTGGACCCATCGCGATCCCTATACCGCCATGGGCAGCTTCTGCTCGATCATCAGCCTGGGGCAGATGGCCTTTACCGGCCGGGTCGATCCCGAATGGCTGGCGGAAAATTGCACCTATCAGGCACGGCTCCATGCCGACCGCATCATGGATGCGCGCGAGCGGCTGGGCGAGGACAGCATGGTCGACGTCCATTATGCCGACCTCACCAGCGATCCGATCGGCACGATGCGGCGGCTCTATGCCGCGCTGGGCGATGATTTCACGCCGGAGGCGGAGGCCGCGATGCAGGCCTGGCTCGACGACAATCCGCAGGGCAAGTTCGGCCGCCACGACTATAAGCTTGCCCAATATGGCCTGTCGGTGGAGCAATTGGCGCCGCATTTCGAGCGCTATCTGGCGCGCTATGACGTCGCGCGGGAGGGCTGAGCCATGCTGACCGGCCATCATTTCCAGAACGCCTATGTCACCCGCAATGTCGACAAGGCCGTCGCCCAGTTCCGCGAGCAGGCCGATGTCCGCTCCCTGTCGGAGATCGAGGTGCCGGTGCAGCTCTGGACGCCGCAGGGCGAGGGGCAGGGCGTGCAGAAACTTGCCTTCGTCTGGGTCGACGACATGCAGTTCGAACTGATCCAGCCGATATCGGGTGACGTGCTGGCGCTCTATCGCGATGCGCTGCCCGCCGATGATCGGCTGGTCTTCCACCATATCTGCAACCGGGTCGACGACTGGGCCGCCTTCATGGCGCGGGTCGAGCAGCAGCCTTATCCGGTGGTGCTCAAGGGCGGGACGCCGGGCATGCTGGAGTTCGTCTATCTCGATACGCGCGAATGGCTGGGCCATTATGTCGAATATGTGTGGATGGGCGCCGATCGCTGGAAAGGCATGGGCGGATTATGAGGGAGAGAGCAATATGATCAGCATGGCCCGTTTCGGCACCCGCGACCTTGATGGCGCGAAGACATTCTATGACGGCATTGCCGAACTGCTGGGCGCGGTGCGCGCCTATGACCGGCCCGATCTGGTCGCCTACAAGACGGCCGAGGGCGGCATGCTGCTGATCGGCATTCCGTTCGAGGGGGATGCGACGCCGGGCAATGGCAATCAGGTCGGCATCCAGGCGGACAGCCGGGCACAGGTCGATGCGGTCCATGCCCGCGCGCTCGAACTGGGCGGCAAGTGCGAGGGCAAGCCCGGCATTCGCGGCGATGATCCCAACGGTTACTATGGCGCCTATTTCCGCGATCTCGACGGCAACAAGATGACGATCTTCCGCTTCGGCCCGCCCGACGCCTGATTTACAGCAGGCTGCCGCCGTCGACGGGATAGACCTGGCCGGTGATGAAGCCGGCCTGGTCCGACGCCAGATAGACGGCGAGCGAGGCGACTTCCTCGGCAAAGGCGACGGGGCGGCCCAGCACCGTCTGGCGCGACCGCTTCTCCATGTCCTTCGGGCTGGTGCTGGCAAAGGCCCGGCCAAAGAAGTTGCGATCGGGGTGGAATCGGCTGCCGCTGGAGAAGGCGGCGGGATCGCGCGACACGGTGCCATAGGGGGCGACGCAATTGACGCGGATGCCGTGCGGTCCGACTTCCTTCGCCAGCACTTTGGTAAAGCCGTGGACTGCCGCCTTGGCCGCAGAATAGACCGGCAGCATATAGTCGCCGACGATGCCCGCAGTGGAGCCGATATTGACGATCGCGCCCGCCTTGCGCGCGATCATGCCGGGCAGTGTCGCATGGGTCATGCGCAACAGCGTGCCGAGGTTGAGGTCGATGTCGCCGGCCCAGCTTGCCGGATCGGAATCGACGAAGAATCCCGCGCCGATATTGCCGCCGACATTGTTGACCAGAATCGCGACCTCGCCCAGCGCGGAGGCCGCCGCCAGGATCTGCCCCGGCGCGGCCGGATCGCTGAGGTCGGCGGCCACGAAACGGGCGTCCTGCGCGCCGGCGGCGATCGCCTGCTCCACCAGCCGCGCGCCAGCCGCCTGATCGCGCCCCACCGCGACCAGCTTCACCCCTTCGGCCGCCAGCCCCAGGCTGATGGCGCGGCCGATATTGGCGGTCGCGCCGGTCACGATCGCGACCCTGCCCGTCATTTGCATGTCCATTGCGCTCTCCCCTCTCATGCGCCATCGGCTGGCGATCATGCAGGGGGAATGGGCAGGCGCAAATCGCCTGGGGGATCAGTGACGATCTGGTGGAATCGCGATGGCGATATGTCGCCATCTGCAAGGCGGCCGGGCTTCTCGGGCCGCCAATATCAGGCATAACGAGAATCAACCAAAGCAAAAAAGATCACTGCATCAATGGTGACTCAATAGTCAACATGATGTTTATTTGGGGAGGCTTCACTTATGAATCGCATGTCGGCCTATTATTTGATCGGCGCGAGTGTCGCGGCACTCACCATCGCGACGCCGGCTCTTGCCCAGGCGCCCGAGGAACAGGCTGCAACCAGCAACACCGGTTTCGACGCCCAGATCATCATCGTCGAGGCGCGTCGTCGCGGCGAAGACATTCAGGACGTGCCCGCGGTGGTCAACGCGGTCACCGAGCAGGCGATCGGCAACCTCAACATCCGCACCTTCAACGAGGTCCAGGCGCTGGCGCCGGGCCTTGAACTGACCAACAATGCCAATGGCATCGGCGGCAATGCGCGCCTGCGCGGCGTGAATTTCGACGCCAATGCCAGCGGCAACAGCGGCACCATCCAATTCTACTTCAACGACGCACCGCTCTCGCCGGGCGCCGTGCTGCAGCAGATGTACGACATCGGCCAGATCGAAGTGCAGCGCGGGCCGCAGGGCACGCTGCGCGGCCGCGCCTCGCCATCGGGTTCGATCACCATCACCACGCGCAAGCCCGACCTCAACCAGTTTGGCGGTTTCATCGACTGGACCGGCAACGATATCGGCACGCTCAACTTCAAGGGCGGGCTCAACCTGCCGATCATCGAAGGGATTGCCGGCATCCGCGTGTCGGGCGTCTGGAACGAGGATGATGCCGATCGCGTTCGCCCGCTCAGCGGCGGGCCGAGCCCTTGGTCGCGTACCAAGAGCACGCGTATCGTCGGCACGATCGAGCCGACCGACTGGCTGAAGCTGGAAGGCACCTATCAATATATGGACCGCGATGCGCGGACCTATGACCAGGCGATTTCCTTCAGCGAAGCCAATCCCGACGCCACGCCCAGCCCGGTGCTGATCACCGCCAAGGATCGCCTGTCGATCCAGGAACAGCCGCGCATCATCAACCAGCGCTTCGATATCTTCAACTGGCGGTCGGAACTGGCCTTTGCCGGCCAGCGCCTGATCTATCAGGGCATGTATACCAAGCAGAAATTCCATTCGACCGACAATGTCGACGATGGCAATTTCTTCATCGGCCGCGACGTCAATCAGGTCACCGACACGGTGGCCAAGGAAACCTCGCATGAAATCCGGTTGCAGAATGAAGAACGTGTGTTCGACATGTTCGACTATGTCATCGGCTTCTTCGACGACCGGCTCAACCCGCCGACCCACCTGACCTCGCCGACCATCGTGCGCCTGCCTGCGGCCTTTGGCGGCGGCATCGCCTCGGTCGTGCAGACCGAGATCGACCGTACCGGCAAGTCGCACGAACAGTCCTTCTTCGGCAACCTGACCGCCCATTTCGGCGAGGCGACCGAACTGGCGGGCGGCCTGCGCCAGATCAAGTATAAGTCGAACAACTATCTGGCGGTCAACGGCAACACCATCGCCGCGGACTCGCAGGATACCGACAAGCTGATCTACAGCGCATCGATCAAGCATAATTTCACGCCGGACTTCCTGGTCTATGCCGCGACCGGCAGCTCCTTCCGTCCGGGCATCAACGTGGTGGGCGACTTCAACATCGCGCCGTCGGCGCTGGAGCGCTCCTTCCTCGACCTGCCGCCCGAAACCTCCAAATCCTATGAGTTGGGCTTCAAGAGTACGCTGATGGGCGGGCGGATGCGCTTCAACGTCACCGCCTATCACCAGAAGTACAAGAACTTCCCCTATCGCGTGCCCAACAACGGCGTTTATTATGTGAACACCGTCGCCGTCCGCAATGCGGCCGGGCAGGTGACCGGCACCGCGCAGCAGGTCGGCTCGTTCAACTTCGTGGGCGCTGTCCCGGTCGAGGTGAACGGCGTGGAAAGCGAACTGGGCTTCGACATCACCCGCAGCTGGAACGTCAACCTGACCGGCAGCTATTCGCTCGGCAAGATCAAGAACGGCACCATTCCGTGCAACGACCTGAACGGCGACGGCATTCCCGATCCGGTCGGCAATGCGCCCAGCCTGGCGGAACTGCAGGGTGCTGTCGGCGCCGACAATCTCTCGGCTTGTCAGGTGAACCAGCGCGCGGCCTTCCTGCCGCCGATCACCGCCACGCTGCAGAGCGAGTTCCACACGACCATTTCGGGCAAGACCGACGGCTTCATCCGTGGCCTCGTCAATTATAACGGCAAGTCGAAGGGCGATCCGGGCAATAATTATGACGATGTCAGCGCCTATGCGCTGGTCAATCTCTATGCCGGTATCCGCGATCCCGATGGCGGCTGGGAAATCTCGCTGTTTGCCAAGAATCTGTTCGACACGACCAAGGTGCTGACGCGGACCACCCCGCTCTTCACCGGCTATCAGCAGATCACCGGCTTCACCGCGACCGGCGCGACCACGGCGGCGGCGACCTATACCAGCACCTATACCGGTGCCACGGTCACCCCGCCGCGCGAATTTGGCGTCAATCTGCGCTTCGCCTTCGGTTCGCGCTGATCCATCCGCGCCAAGGGCCAGACGATCGGCCGGGCAGCCCCAGGGGGTTGTCCGGCCGATCGGCGTTTGGGGCCATGGCCTTCGCGGGAGCGATGAGGGCGCGACCGCCGGGCCGCAGCGATTGACTCTGGCCCCGGAGCGGGCAGGGATGGAGCCGATCAACAGGGCTGATCATTATAGGCTCTGAACGATCAACCTAGGTGAGGCAGCATGACGGACATTCGGAAAAGGCGCGCCCGCGATCCCGTGGCGACCCGTGAGGCCATATTGGAAGCCGCCCGTGCGCTGCTGGCCAAGGATGGGCCGGATGGCGTCAGCCTGTCGGAAGTCGCCCATCTCGCCGGCGTCAATCGCGGCACCGCCTACCAGCATTTCGAAACCCGTGAGAAGCTGATCGAGGCGACTGCGGACTGGGTGTCGGAACGCATGTTCCGTTCGGTCTTCGGCGATCCCGAGACGATCGGCGAGCGCCGGGTCGAGGAAGTCGACATTGCCGACACCACCGACCGGCTGGCTTTGTTCGCGATGGACAATCCCGAGCTGTGCCGCATCTGGCTGCTCCAGCTTCTGGCCTCGCCCGATCCGATGGCCGACCCTTTCTGGCGCGAATATGAAGGTTCGCTCCAGCGCTTCGCCCACAGCGATCTCGCCGAAGACGGCGTCGATGCCGAAGTCCTGTCGGTGCTGATGCTGGCGGGTGCCTTTCTCTGGCCGATCTGGGCGCGCAGCCATGCCCGCGAAGAGGGGGAACGGCGGGCACTTGGCCGTCGCCTCGCCCAGGAATGCCTGCGCCTGTGCATGTTCGGATCGATGCGCAGCGACAAATTCCCCGACATTGCCGAGCGGCTCGGCCGTCCGCTCGCGCCGCTCCCCAGGGTTGCCCAGGGATAGGCTGCCCGATTTCCCTTTCTCTCTTCAAGAAGGACCGACCGCATGTTTTCCGCCATCCTGATCGAAAAGACCGACGACAAGCAGAGCGTGTCGCTCGCGCAGGTCGATGAGGCGCAGCTGCCCGAGGGCGATGTGACCATCGACGTCGATTATTCGACCCTGAACTACAAGGATGGCCTGGCGATCACCGGCGCCTCGCCGGTGGTGCGCAAATTTCCGATGGTGCCCGGCATCGACCTGGTCGGCACCGTCCGCAACTCCGACCATGGCGACTGGAAGGCCGGCGACAAGGTGGTGCTGAACGGCTGGGGCGTGGGCGAGGGCCATTGGGGCGGCCTCTCCCAGGTCGCCCGGCTGAAGGGCGACTGGCTGGTGCCGCTGCCCAGCGCCTTCACGCCCAGCCAGGCGATGGCGATCGGCACGGCCGGTTACACGGCGGCGCTCTGCGTCGAGGCGCTGGTGAAGGCGGGCGTGACCCCCGATCAGGGCGAAATCCTGGTCACCGGTGCGACCGGCGGCGTCGGCAGCGTTGCGGTCGCTTTGCTCAAGAAGGCGGGCTTCACCGTGATCGGCTCGACCGGCAAGTCGGCCGAGGGCGACTATCTCAAGACGCTGGGCGCCGACGGCGTGATCGACCGCGCCGAACTGTCGGAAAAGGGCAAGCCGCTGCAGAAGGAGCGCTGGGCCGGCGTGGTCGACTCGGTCGGCAGCTTCACCCTCGCCAATGCCTGCGCCCAGACCCGCTATGGCGGCGTGGTCGCCGCCTGCGGCCTCGCCCAGGGCGCCGATTTCCCGGCGACCGTCATGCCCTTCATCCTGCGCGGCGTGCGCCTGCTCGGCGTCGACAGCGTGATGGCGCCCAAGCCCGTGCGCCTCGCCGCCTGGGCGCGGCTGGCCCGCGATCTCGATCCGGCACTGCTGGAGGTGATCGCGCAGGAAATCTCGCTCGGCGATGCGATCGGCGTCGCCGCCGACCTGCTCGCCGGCAAGGTGCGCGGTCGCGTCATCGTCGACGTCAACCGCTAAGCCGATGGCTGCGCTCTCGATCGTCGCCGGCCCGCCTCTCTCTGAAGAGGAGGGCCTGGGCACGCTGACGCTCGGCGGCTGGCTGCGTGAGGTTACGCAGGCCCATGCCGGGCGGGAGGCGCTGGTCTTCCACGGACCCGATGGCGTGGTCCGCTGGAGCCATGACGATCTGTGGGCGCAGGCCAATGCGGTCGCCCGGTCGCTGGTCGCCTGTGGCGTGGGCAAGGGCACGCGCGTCGGCGTGCTGATGACCAACCGGCCGGAATTTCTCTCGGCCGTGTTCGGCGTCGCGCTGGCGGGCGGCGTCGCCGCCACGCTCAGCACCTTCTCGACCCCGGCCGAACTTGACCATCTGGTCCAGTCCTCGGCCTGCTCCGTGCTATTGCTCGAACGCGCGGTCCTGAAGAAGGATTTCGGCGCGATCCTCGCCGATCTGGAACCGGCGATCGGCGTCGCCGGCGACGGCCGGCTCGTCTCCACCCGCTTCCCCTTCCTGCGCCATCTCGCCGCCGTCGACGGAGCGATGGGCCGGATCGAGGACTGGGGCGACTTCCTTGCACGCGGTGACGCGGTCGATCAGGCGCTGGTCGATGCCGCTGCCGCCACCGTCATGCCGGCCGATCCGGGCGTGCTCTTCTTCTCCTCCGGCTCCACCGCCAAGCCCAAGGGCATCATCAGCGCGCATCGCGGTCCGACCTTGCAGCTCTGGCGCTGGAAACGCTTCCTGCAAGCGAAGCCCAATGCCCGCGCCTGGTCGGCCAATGGCTTCTTCTGGTCGGGCAATTTCTGCATGGCGATCGGCGGCGCGCTGACCGGCGGCGGCAGCCTGATCCTGCAACAGACCTTCCAGCCGGCGGAAGCGCTGAGCCTGATGGAAGCGGAAAAGGCGACCATGGCCTTTGCCTGGCCGCATCAATGGGCGCAGCTGGAAGCCGCACCCAATTGGGGCGATGTCGATCTGTCCTCGCTCTATTATGTCAATCCGGCCAATCCGCTCGGCCGCCATCCGACCGTCAGCACCGACTGGCAGGAACCGATGGCCGCCTATGGCAACACCGAAACCTTTACGATCAGCTCGATCTTCCCGTCGGGCACGCCCGAGGAGCGGATCGCCGGCAGCCATGGCGCGCCGCTGCCCGGCAATATCTTCAAGATCGTAGATCCGCTCACCGGCGCGGTTGTGCCGCTCGGCGAACGGGGCGAGATCGCGGTCAAGGGACCGACCTTGATGCTGGGCTATGTCGGCATCCCGCTCGATGACTCGGTCGATGGCGAGGGGTTCTTCCGCACCGGCGACGGTGGCTGGTTCGACAGGGAAGGGCGGCTGCACTGGGAAGGGCGGCTCAACGACATCATCAAGACTGGCGGCGCCAATGTCTCGCCGATCGAGATCGACAGCGTCATCAAGACCTGTCCGGGCGTCAAGGTGACCCAGACCGTCGGCGTCCCGCATGAGACGCTGGGCGAGCTGGTGGTCACCTGCATCGTCCCGCATGCGGATGCCACGCTGGACGAGGACGGCATTCGCGGCTTCGCCAGGGAGCAACTGGCCAGCTTCAAGGTGCCCCGTCGCGTCCTCTTCTTTGCCGAGAGCGATCTGGAACTGACCGGCAGTGCCAAGATCAAGACCGCCGACCTCAAGGCATTGGTGGTCAAGCGGCTGGAGGTCGAGGCGGCGTGACCGATCCGGCCGGGCGATTGCGGGCACCGCAATGCCTTGGTCGCCGGTCGCTGCTGCTGGGCGGTGGCGCGGCCTTGTTGCTGCCGGGCCAGGTGGCGGCGAGGCGCGGCGCATGGACGCTGGGTCTGGCCGACACCACCGTGCGCAAGGAACTGGCGCGCGACTATGCCGGCACGCTGCGCGCGGTGGCGGCGATGGGCTATGGCCGGTTCGGCTTTCGCCTCGCTTCCTATGTCGCCAACGACCTGTCCGAACCCACGCCGCAGGACAAGGCCCGCATGGTGCGCGATGCCGGCATGGCGGTGGGCGTGGTCCGGCTCGGCGTGCGCGGCGCGGACTATGACCGGCAGTTCGATCAGGCGGCGGCGATCGGCGCGAACATCGTCGCGCTGACCACCGCGCCGATCTTCATCGCCAGCCGCACGCTGGGCCAGACGACCCGCGCCGCGCTCGACGCCTATATCCCGCAGCTTGCGGCGCTGGGGGGAAAGGCGAAGGCGGCCGGCCTGACGCTCGCCTATCATAATCACTGGTATGACCTGATGCCGATCGACGGCGACCGGCCGCTCGACCTGATGGCCAGCCGGATCGCGCCGGACCTGCTCTCGTTCGAGGTCGACCTGGCCTGGGCCTGGTATGCTGGCGTGGCGCCGCTCGATCTGCTGGCGGCGCTGGGACCGCGCGTGGTGTCGATGCATCTGAAGGATATCGACCGGAACCATGGCACGGCGATCACCGACCATGCGGTCACCCCCGGCCGTGGCGAGATGGGCTATGCCGCGCTGATGCCGCGTATCGCCCGGCTGACCCGCGCGACCGGCTATGTCGAGGTCGATAATCCCGAGGATGGGCTGGCGGCGGCACGCGCCGCCATGGCCTATCTGCGCGGGCGATAGGGTTTCAAACAGAATAGGAGGCAGAGGATGGCGGGACGTTTCGCGGGCAAGACCGTGCTGGTGACGGGCGGCGCGGCGGGGCTGGGGCGCGCCTATGCGCTCGCCTTTGGCGGCGAGGGCGCGCACCTGATCCTGGCCGACATCAACGAAGCGGGGCTGGCCGAGAGCAAGGCGCTGGTCGAACAGCTTGGCGCCACCGCCGCCGTGCATCGCGTCGACATGAGCGACGAGGCCGATATCCAGGCCTTCGCCGCCGATGTGCTGGCCGTCCATGACCGCCTCGACGTGCTGATCAACAATGCCGGCCTCCATGCCGGGGAGATTGCGCGCGGTTTCTTCGGTCTGGGTCAGGCCAAGTGGCAGCATTATTTCGCGGTCAACACCATCGGCCCGCTGCTGCTGGCCGAAGCATTGCGGCCGGCATTGGCGAAAGCGAAGGGCGTCATCATCAACAAATCGTCGATGGCCAGCTACAACCCGGCCACCGCCTATGGCATCACCAAAGCCTCGCTCAACATCTTCACCCATGCAATGGCGATGCAGTTCGGCCAGGACGAGATACGCTGCGTCGGCATCGCGCCGGGGCTGATGGCGACCGAGGCGGCGCAGGACGGCGTCGCCGCCGACAATTGGGAGCGGCTGAAGGGCATGCAGTCGGTCAAGCGCCAGGGCACGGCCGAGGATATCGCCAATCTCGGCCTGTTCCTCGCCTCCGACGAGGGCAGCTTCATCAATAATCAGGTGATATTGTGCGACGGCGGCAACCAGATGCGCGGTTTCCGTTTCTGATGGCCGCGCCCGATTTCGCCGACTGGCTGGCCATCGCCAATGTGAAGGCGCGCTATTGCCGTCTGCTCGATGCCAAGGATTGGGACGGCTTTGCCGCGCTGTTCACGCCCGACTTCCGGCTCGACGCCACCGGATCGGGCGGGCCGCTGCTGGAGGGGCGCGATGTCGCGATCGCCAGCGTCCGCGCCTCGATCGACGCGGCGCGCACCGTCCACCATGTCCATTCGCCCGAAATCGCCATCGACGGCGACACCGCGACCGCCATCTGGGCGATGCAGGACCATCTGGTCTGGCCCGATGGCCGCAGCCTGATCGGCCATGGCCATTATCATGAACAATATCGCCGGGAAGGCGGCCACTGGCGCATCGCCAGATCCCGCCTCACCCGGCTGGCGATCGACATGAAGGTGCCACCGACCTGAACGGGAAGGCGGGCACCATGTCGTCATGTGTGGGGGATGTTGTCTTGTCCGCGCCACATATGTCCTCGATAAGGGATCATGACAGATCAAAGACATGATGCGGCCACGACGCTGGACCGCATCCAGCAAAATTTCCTGGCGCGTTCCGAACGCCAGCTTCTCACCTGGTTGTGCGCCCGGATGCCGCGACAGGTCACGCCGGACCTTTTGACCCTGCTGGGGCTGATCGGCGCGCTGATGACCTTCATCGGTTATACCGCCAGCAATGTCGGTGCATCCTGGCTGCTGCTCGCGATCCTGGGCTATGTCGTCCAGTGGTTCGGCGATTCCATGGATGGCAGCCTGGCGCGCTACCGCCGGATCGAACGCCCCTCCTATGGCTATTTCATCGACCATAGCTGCGATGGACTGGTGACCTTGCTGATCCTCGCCGGCATCGGCCTCAGCCCCTATGTCACCATGGATGTCGCCCTGGTGGCGCTCGCCGGCTATCTGCTGCTGTCGATCCACGCCTATCTCTCCGCCCGCGTGCTGGGGGAGTTCAAGCTCTCCTATCTGTCGGCCGGCCCGACCGAATTGCGGCTGATGCTGATCGCGCTGACGGTGATGATGATGGTGCTGGGCGACAAGCCCGGCCTGTTCGGGCGCTGGTCCGGCTTCGACATCTTCGTCGGCACGGTCGGGGTGATCCTGATCATCCTGTTCGTTGGCCAGACGCTGGTGACCGGGCGCCGCCTGGCCGCGCATGAGGCGGCAAACGGCCGGGGCTGATCGCCCCTATCCGCCGCCGGGCTCGGGTCCGAAGGACAGGCCCGACGGCGGCGTCTCGCCTGTCCAATGCGCGCGCTGCGCCGAGACCTGCGCCACCGCCCGGTCCCAATAGGCGCGGTTGTTGGCGAGCATCCTGATGTCGAAGCTGTCGGAACCGCGAAATTCCAGCACCTCTACGCCCTCGTCGCCGGGCACATAGGTGTAGGGGACGTTGGCGCCAACGAAGAAGCCGTCGCCCGCGCCCAGTTCTTCCGTGCCGATGCGCAATGATCCGGCGAGGATGAAATAGAGGCAGTCGACATCATGGCTGTGGCGCGGCAGCGGGAAGCCGCTGCGGAACCAGGCATGGGTGAGGCTGAGGCCCGGCATGGAAAAGAGCAGCTTCACCCGCGTGCCTTCCAGCATGCCCGCCTCGACCGCGGCGATCGATCCTGCCATCTCGATCGGCGTCGGCGGCACCGTCGCCATCAGGCCGCTTTCCTCGAAATCAGTGGCGTCCTTCGCGCGGAACAGGGCGAAGCGGGGCGCGGCTACAGGGTCGGTCATCACGCGTCCTTCCGGCATGATTGCCGCGCCAGGATGGGGAGCGCTGCCGACAGGGTCAATTCGCGCCCGCTTCTCAATGCCCCGGCGATCATTGGCCGGCGGCTCTGGCATGTGCGGGGCATCCATGCTGGATTGCCGCCGCACACAGGGTCGGGACCAGCCGGCCGGGCAGCCGGGGACGAGGAATGAGCCTGTATACCACCATCCATTTGCACAATGTCGCGGCCGGCCGGGCGGATGATTATGCCCGCTGGTTCGACGGCGCGCATCAGGCGGATTTGGCCCGGCTGCGCGGCTTTCGGTCGGCCGATCGCTATGAGGTGACGCCGCAGCAGATCATGCCCGACATTCCCCAACCCTGGCGCTTCCTGTCGGTCTATGAGTTCGACTATGCCGCGCCGGAGATCGACCTGCCGGCGCTAGCGCCCTTGCTGGCCGATGCGCGCGACGCGGGGCTGATCGACGACAGCGACGAAAGCGAGCGCATCCACAGCTATGCCATGTATTCGGACTGGGTCGCCAGCCCCAATCACCAGCCCGACCAGCCCTTTTCCGGGGTCTCGATCATCCTCGCCAATTTCGTCGCCGGGCGGGAGGCGGAATATCATCACTGGTATGACACGGTCCATGGCCCCGAAGTGACGCGCGTGCCGGGCAAGGTGGCGATGAAGCGTGGGCGTCTCTCGCCGCTTCAGGTCGAACCGCGCCGCTATTGTCCCGGCAGCGACCTGGTCTTCTGCGCCCAGCAGACCGACGACCTGCTGTTTACGGTCAAGGATTTCAGCGCGCGCGCGCGCGGCGTCAGCCCCAGCGGCGTCGCCTTCCAGCCGCGCTCCTCGGCCGGCTCCTTCGCCCGCACGGTCCATTATTTCGCCAGGATCAGCGGCGCCTGCTTCTGGCCGGGCGGGATCGCCTATGATGGCGACCTGTCCGTCTATCCGGCCGATTTCGCGCGGCCGGCGGGCTGAATTTCCCAACTATCGCGCGCGCGATGCGGCGCCATCTTGCCGCGCCGCGGACGACATGCGCAAGTAAATGCCAACAGCACAAGAACAGGTGGAGCGAGAGGTGAGCAAGGTCATCGTCATTACCGGTGCGGGCGACGGGCTGGGACGCGCATTGGCGCGGCGGTTCGCGCGCGATGGCGAAACCGTCATCCTGCTGGGCCGCACCCTGTCAAAGGTCGAGGCGGTCGCGCAGGAACTGGGCGAACCCCATTTCGCGGTCGAATGCGATGTCGGCAATCCCGTTTCCGTCCGCGCCGCCTTTGCCACGATCGCGCAGCGTCATCCCAGGATCGACGTGCTGATCAACAATGCCGCCATCTACGAACCCTTCACCCTGGCCGAGGTGCGCGACGAGCAGATCGCAGCATCGCTCGCCACCAATGTCGCCGGCCCGATCCATTGCGCGCGGGAGGCGCTGCCGCTGCTGCGCGGGGGCGGTCATATCATCAATGTCACCAGCGAATCCGTGCCGCTGAAAATGCCGATGCTGTGGCTCTATGCCGGCGGTAAGGCGGGGCTGGAACTGATGTCCGACATGTGGGCACGCGAACTGGAGCCCGAGGGCGTGCGCGTCACCGTGGTCCAGGCCGGCATGATGATGGACGAGACCAAGACCGGCAGCAGCTGGCCGATGGATGTCGCGATCCGCTTCGCCCAGGAAAATGCCAAGGTCGGCCTCAATCTGCGCGAGCGCGGCATCAGCCATTATAATTCGGTCACCGACGTCTTCCGCGCCGTGCTCGACATGCCGGCGGACCTGCACATCGGATCAGTCGCCCTGAGCGCGCGCAAGCGCTGACCGGGCGACTTATCCACAACATCCACAGAAGTTATCCACAGGAAGGCGATCATGGCCACTCTTCCCGAAGCCAAGCTCTATATCGACGGCGTGCTGCGCGGTGCCGAAGGCGGCAAGACCTTTGAGGTGATCGGCCCCTGGACCGGCGAGCCGGTCGGCACCGCCGCCGATGCCTCGCCCGCCGATGTCGAGGCCGCGATCGTCGCTGCCCGCCGCGCCTTTGACGAAACCGACTGGTCGACCAATGTCGACCTGCGCGTCGCGCTGGTGACGAAGCTGCGCGACCTGTTCCAGGCGAACAAGGAACGGCTGTCGGATCTGGCCCGGCATGAGGCCGGCGCTGCCATGGGGGCCGTCGGCCGTGCCCATGTCGACATGGCGCTCGATGGCTGGGACGATTATCTCGCGGTCTTTCCCAAGCTCAAATGGGAAAAGGATTATGGCGGGCGCACCGGCTATGGCTTCGAAAGCCTGCGCAAGGCGGTCTATGAACCGGTCGGCGTGGTTGCGGCGATCACGCCCTGGAACGTGCCGCTCTATGTGAATGTCGGCAAGGTCGTGGCCGCGCTGCTGGCCGGCTGCACCGTGATCCTGAAGCCCGCGCCCAACACGCCGGGCATGGGCGCCATCTTCGGCGAACTGGCGGCGGAGGCGGGCTTCCCCGCCGGCGTCATCAATGTCGTGTTCGGCAGCGATCCGGCGCTGGCCGGCGAGATGCTGGTCACCGATCCGCGTGTCGACCTTGTCTCCTTCACCGGATCGACGGGCGTGGGCAAGCGCATCATGGAACAGGGCGCCGCCACGCTGAAGCGCGTCTTCCTGGAACTGGGCGGCAAGTCGGCCAAGATCGTGCTCGACGATTCCGCCAATTTCGCGATGGACGTCGCCCAGACCATGCTGGTCTTCCATGCCGGCCAGGGCTGTGCCGTCCATTCGCGCCTGCTGGTGCCGCGCAGCCGCTATGAGGAGGCGAAGGCGATCCTGAAGCATGCCTATGCCAGCTTCGGCGACAATTGGGGCGATTTCGACAATCCCCAGCACATCATGGGGCCGGTCATTTCCAAGCGGCAGATGGAGCGGGTGCTGTCCTATGTCGATATCGGCCAGGCCGAGGGCGCGACCCTGCTGGCGGGTGGCAAGGCGCGGCCGGACAAGGGCGGCGGCTATTTCATCGAGCCGACCTGCTTCGTCGACGTCACCAACGACATGCGCATCGCCCAGGAAGAGATTTTCGGGCCGGTGCTGGTGGTCATCCCGTTCGAGGATGATGCCGATGCCGTGCGCATCGCCAATGAAAGCAGCTATGGCCTGTCGGGCGGCGTCAGTTCGGGCAATCTTGACCGGGCGATCAATGTCGCCAAGCAGATCCGCAGCGGATCGATCAGCGTCAATGGCGGCATGTGCATCGCCGGCGACTTGCCTTTCGGTGGCTACAAGGCCAGTGGTGTAGGCCGCGAATGGGGCCTCGAAGGGATCGAGGAGTTCCTGGAAACCAAGCTGATCGCCTGGCGCGCCGCCTGAGGCGCGCGACGGGGCATGGATAGGACGGGTTTTGACGGCAAAGGCATCGATTGCGGCGGACGGGCCGTCGGAACCCAAGGGCCGGGGACGGGCCACCAAGGCACTGAGCCATAATCTCAATGGCCAGCGCCTGGGTCGCAAGGGGCGCGACACGCGCGAGCGTATCCTGGCGGCGACCAACGAATTGTTGGCGGGGCCGGTGGATGTCGAAATCTCGCTGAGCGCGGTCGCGCGCCAGGCCTCGCTCGGCATGACGTCGCTCTACAATTATTTCTCCGATCTCACCGAATTGCTGCTCGCCGTGCTGGAGCCGGTGATGGCCACGGCCGAGGCCGACTATGTCGGCCTGCTGCGGACCCGATGGAGCGAGGAGGAACTGGGCGAGAAGGCGCTGGCCTTCGTCACCGCCTATCATGGCTTCTGGGTCAAGCACTCCCGCCTGCTCCACCTGCGCAACAATATGGCCGATCGCCAGAATGAGCGGATGATGCTGCATCGCGTCCATGCCGCCCAGCCGGTGATGCGGCTGCTGGTCGACCAGATGGATGGCGGCAGCGAAGAGGCCGGATCGCCGGTGTTCAGCATGGGCACCGCGCTGATGACCGGGCTGGAGCGTGTCGTCACCGTCACCACCGACATGGCGCTGCAGAATATCCTCCATTCCCCGCATCCGCTGGCGCGCACTCATTTGCTGCGGGCCGAGGCGCGGCTGATGGAACTGGGCATCCGCGACTATCGCGCGATGCTGCGCGATACGCGCGCCTGAGAGCGGCGCGCGTTCGACTTATCCACAGGCTTATCGACAGAAATTATCCACAGCTTTTCCCACGCCTGTCTGTGGAAAAAGCTGTGGATAAGTGTGTGGATGGGAGAAGGAAAACTCAATCCTTCTTGCCGCCGATGCCCTTCAGATAGCGTTCCATCCCCTCCAGATAGGCGGGGTTGAGCATCAGCGCGCTATTGGCCATGCGTTCGACATGGCGACCCATGGACGGGCCGACTTCGGCGGCCAGCTCGATCGCGATCTTGGCGGCGCCCATCTGCTCGCCATTCTGCTTGGTGAGGTGGCGACAGAAGGCGAGGGCCGCGTCCTCGAAGCCCTCGTCCGGCATCACGTCATGCACCAGGCCCATGATCAGCGCCCGGTCGGCATCGGCCTTCTGGTTGCCCATGATCAGCCAGCGCGCCCAGTGCGGACCGCAGATGCGGGTCAGGCGGCTGACCCCGTTGGAGGCCGGCAGCACGCCGAACAGCCCTTCGGGGAAGGAGAAGGCGGCCGACTTGGCGGCTAGGCGGAAATCGCAGGACAAGGCCATTTCCAGCCCGCCGCCGACGCAGGTGGCGTGGATGGCGCAGACGATCGGCTTTTCCACATGCTCCATCTCGTCATAGATGCGCTGCATCCCGTTGAGCTGGAGCCGGTGATTTTCGCGGATGCCGCTGGGCGTGCGGGGATATTCCCTGGGCGACCCGCCGCTCTTCATGTCCGCACCGGAACAGAAATAGCGGCCGGTCGATCGGACCAGCATCACCTTCAGCTCCGGCGTGTCGCGAAAACGGATCAGCGCCGCCTCGAACAGCGCCATCGTCTCCGCCGATAGCGCATTGAGCTTGTCCGGCCGGTTCAGCGTGGCGATGAGAATGCCATCCTGTTCCTGCGTCAGCAGATGGGGCGCGTCGTCCGTCATGCGATCTTCCTCAGGCGCGGGTGCGCGGCAGGCCGAGGCCCTTTTCCGCGATCATGCTGCGATGCACCTCGCTGGTGCCGCCATAGATGGTTGCGCCCTGCGCGTGGCGATAGAACATGTTGATCTCCTCCGCCGGGCCCTTCCGCTTGGACAGCGAGGCCGGGGCGGTGAGGTCGAGCAGGTCGCGCGCGTCGGTCAGGAACTTCTCCGAACTGAACATCTTGGCCATCGGGCCATAGGCATGGTTCGGCTTTTTTTCCGACATGACCCATTGGGCGCGATAGGTGATGAGTTCCGACGCCCACAGATTGGCGGCGGTGCGGGCCAGCCGCGCCTGTGCGCCGCCATCCTCGATCAGCGGCCTGCCCCTGTGGATAAGTTCGCGACAAAGGGCTTCGCCGGCCTGCAGCATCTTGCGCTGATATTTGGCGAATCCGCCGCCATGTTCCAGCTCCAGGCTGGCGCTCATGGTGCGCACGCCGCCATCAATCTCGCCCAGCCGCCAGCTGTCGGGGATGCGCACGCCATCATAGAAGGTGATGTTGGTGCGCTCGTCCTGGAAGGTGTGGACCGGCTGCACCGTCACGCCATCGGCCTTCAGCGGCACGATGAACATGGTGAGGCCCTTATGCTTGGCCACGTCCGGATTGGTGCGGCAGAGCATCAGCACATAGGTGGACAGGTTGGCGCCCGACGTGAACATCTTGGTGCCGTCGATCCGCCAGCTGCCATCACCCTCCTGCGTCGCGCGGCATTGCGCGGCGAACACGTCGGAGCCCGAGCCGGGTTCGGAATAGCCGAGCGAACAGATCACCTCGCCGCGCATGATTTCCGGCAGCACTGCCTGCTTCAGCTCCTCGGTGCCGAAGCGGTGGATGATGAGCGACACCATCTGCGTCACATTGGCGGCAGGGTTGTTATAGCCCTGCTCCTCGAACGCATCCATCGCCGCCGTCTTTTCATAGGCGGACAGGCCCCGGCCACCGACATCCTTGGGCAGGCCGAGATAGAGGAGATTCTGCGCCGCCAGCTTGCGGTTGAGTTCGGGGTTATAGCCCTCCCAGCTATAGTGGAAGGTCGCCCGCATCTCCGGCGTGACATTGGCGGCGAAGAAGGCGTTGATCTCGTCCTTGATCGCCTGCGCCGCTTCGCCCAGGTCGAAATCGACCGGCATCGGCCCGGCGTCGGGCAGGGCGGCGGCCTCATCGGCGTAGAGCCGGCGGCCGGCCTCGTCGAGCCAGCGTTGCGGATCGCCGCCGACCAGCGGCCAGGCCTTGGCCCGCAGATTATAGAGGAAGATGTCATATTCGGTGGTGAGGCCATAGCCGCCGAAGGTGTGGAGCGATTGCGCCACCGCCTTGGCCGCGCTGTTGGCATTCCACCAGGCGGCGATCGAGATGGCACCGCCGGCTTCGGGCGCGCCATCGGCCAGGTCGCGGATCGCCTTCCACACCAGGAACTTGCCGCCGTCGATTTCGCAAAGAATATCGGCCAGCGGATGGGAAATGGCCTGGAACTGGCCGATATATTGGTCGAACTGCTTGCGCTCGCAGGCATAGGCGGCGGCAAGCTTCAATGCCTCGCGGCCGATGCCGGCCAGACCGGCGGCGATCAGCAGCTTCCATTCCTCGATCCCGGCGGCGAAGATCGCCAGCGCCTCGGCCCCCGATGCCAGCACCGTGCGCGGATGCGCCGACAGGTCGATCTGCGCGATCGGGGTGGAGGCCAGATTATCCTCCGCCTTGCGTGCCTCTGCCGGCACGGTGACGAGGAGGATGTCGTCACCCGACCGGGCCAGCACCGCTTCGGCCACCAGGCCACCGCCAATCCACTGGACGGGCGTGTCCGCGATATCGTCGAAGGCGAAGCTGGCGACCGCATCGCCCGCCAGTACGCGGCCAAGCAGGTCGGCCGTCGCCTCGCCGCCCAGTTGCGCCAGCAAGCGCGCCGCCACCAGCGCTTCGGCCAGTGGCCCCGAAGCCAATGTCCGTCCCGCTTCCTCCATCAGGATGGTCGCGTCGAACAGGCCGAGGCCGAGACCCCCGGCCTCTTCGGGCACGCGGATCGACAGCGCGCCCAGTTCCGCCAGCCCCTGCCACAAAGCGGAGTCGAAGCCGGTCGGCGCGGCGGCGCGGACCCGCGCCATGCTGCTATGTTCGTCCAGGAAGCGCGCGAACATGTCGCGCATCATCTCCTGATCGTCGGTCAGGTCGAAATTCATGGGGTTCAGGCCTCGGCGGGCGCCGAACGCCGCATCATGACGCTGAGGTCCACCTGGCCGGTGGCGACGCCGCCCATGAAGCCGCCATCGACCGGGAAGACCACGCCATTGACGATGCCGGCCAGATCGCTGTTCAGCAGCACGATGCCGCCCGCCTGTTCGGCCGGGGTCGAGTAACGGCCCATCGGCTCGGCGGCGGCGGCGACCACATCCTTGCCGGACGCGGCCTCGAACGTCGCCATCATCGGCGTCTGGGTGGGCGAGGGCAGGGTGCAGTTGATGCGAATGCCCTTCTTGATGAGATGCGCGCCCATAAACTGGGTCCAGACGATCACATTCTCCTTGGAGAAGCTGTAGCCTTCCTTGACCACATCATCGAGATGCGCCTCGCACCAGGCGACGGCGGCGTCATAGCCCTTGGTGGTGACGAACTCCATGTTGGTCGGGATGCGGCGGCTCCAGCCCAGCCCGCCGGTGGAGGCAATGCTGGCGATCGCGCCGCCCGGTCCCATCAGCGGCAATACCTGTTCGGTCAGGTGGCGCAGGCCGATGAAGTTCACCTTCATGACGTCGAGCGGCGGGAAGGACTGGGGCAGGCCGGCGCAGTTGAACAGCGCATCCACTTTGCCGCCGATGCCGGCCACCGCCGCCTCGATCGAGGCCGGGTCGCGCAGGTCGACATTGGTGAAGGAGGCGAGCGGCAGGCTGCTGTCCCTGAAGTCGAGGCCATGGACCTCGGCGCCCAGCTCCAGCAGCAGCTTGGCGGTCGCCTCGCCCATGCCGGAGAAGCAACCGCTCACGATCACGCGCTTGCCCTTATAGCCCAAAATGTCGCTCATTTCGCTCTCCCGGATTCTCTGATTATGCCTTGGCCTTGGGCGGCCAGCTGATGCTGCCATCATCTTCCTCGACGACGATGATGCGTTCGGGGCAGGCGCGCGCGCCGCGCTTGGCGGTCTGCTGCTCGCCATCTGCCACGTCGAAACCCTCGGTCGCGATATAGCCGTCCTCGTCCAGCGGATACATGTCCTCGGACACGGCGGCGCAGCGGGCATTGCCCACGCAGCCTGACTTTTCGATGCGGATTCTCATCTGCCCTCTCCGGCTATTCTGACCTTCCTTAGAAAGGAGATTGCGGCCCCGATCAACGTGGCCCCCGGCACAATCGCCATCGCGATACGGAGCCGCGACGCGGATCGTCGGTGCGTTATCTGGCATCACCGCACCCAGCCCCTTTGCCTTTGCCGGGCCGCCGGGCAAAACGGGTCCGACAAGAAGGGACGCGTCCTGCACGCGCCCGCCCCAGCAGGGAAGACGGAGAGAATCATGGCCCACGCCACCTTGAGCCCCGCCGCGCCACAGCCGGCCCATGTGCCCGACGCGCTCGTCTATGATTTCGATGTCCATGCCGATCCGGGCCTGCTGGCCGATCCGCATGCGCGCATCCTCGACCTGCTGAAGACGGCGCCGCCGGTCTTCTGGACGCCGCGCAATGGCGGCGGCTGGGTCGCGCTGACCCATGCCGCCAATTATGAGGCGTCGCGCGATACCGAAACCTATTCCAGCGAGTTCGTGCCAGCCGACAAGATGAAGGCGCTGCTCGCCTCGCTGCCGCCGGGCGCGCCGCATATCCCGCAGCCGATCCCGATCACGCTCGATCCGCCCGAGCACACCAAATATCGCCAGCCGCTGCAGAAGGTCTTCTCGCCCAAGACGATCGCAGCCCTGAAGGACAGCATCCGCGAACTGGCCGGCGAACTGATCGACGCGATCAAGGCCGATGGCCAGTGCGAGTTCATGAGCACCGTGGCCGAGCCGCTGCCGGTGCAGGTCTTCCTCAAGATGCTGGGCTTGCCGCTCGAACGACTGCCGGAATATCGCCAGATCGTGAAGGAGCATATGGAGGCGATCGATACCGATCGCGAAGGCTCCATGCGCCGCTTGCAGCGCATTGCCGCAGCGATGCGCGACACCGTGCTCGACCGGAAGGACAATCCGCGCGACGACATCATCTCCATGCTGTGGAAGCTGGAGGTGGACGGTCAGCCGAGCACGCTTGCCGACATGGAAAATTACGGTGTGCTGCTGTTCATCGCCGGCCTCGACACGGTGATGAACGGCATGGGCCTTGCCATGCGCGGCCTGGCGCTCGACCTGCCATTGCAGGCCAAGCTCCGCGCCGAGCCCAAGCTGGTGGCCGAAGCCGCCGAGGAAATGCTGCGCCGCTATACCTTCACCGTGCCGATGCGGGTCATCAAGAAGCCGGCCGAACTGGCCGGGGCCAAGATGATGCCCGGCGACATGCTCAAGCTGTTCCTGCCCGCCGCCGATCTGGATGCGAAGGAGTTTCCGCAGCCCGACAGCTATGATCTTGATCGCGAGAACAATGTTCACATCGCCTTTGGCGTCGGCCCGCATCGCTGCCTTGGCTCGCACCTCGCGCGCGTGGAGTTGCAGGTTCTCTATGAGGAGATGCTGGCGCGTCTGCCCGAATTCCGGCTCGATCCGGCCAAGCCCACGGTCTTCCATGGCGGCCATGTGATCGGCATCGAAAGCCTGAACCTGGTCTGGGACGTCTGATGGTCTGGCAACGTTCGCGCCCGCGCCTCGATCGGGAAAATCGCGCCTTCTGGACCGGCGGGGCGGAGGGGAAGCTCAACATCACCCGCTGTGATGATTGCGGCCAGTTCACCCATCCGCCGCGCGAGATCTGCCGTCATTGCCAGTCGGAGAATGTCGGCCCCCATGCGGTCGCCGGCACCGGCGCGGTCGATACCTATACGATCAACTATCAGGCCTGGGCCAAGGATATGGAGGTGCCCTTCGTCATCGCCCGCGTCCGGCTCGACGATGTGCCCGGCGTCTATCTGACCACCAATATCGTCAACTGCCCGGTCGATGCCGTCGACATGGATGACCGCGTCCGCGTCACCTTCGAGGAGCAGGACGGCATCTGGTTCCCCCTGTTCGAGAAGGTCGCATGAGCATGGCGCGCGAAGCCTATATCACCGGCATCGGCATGTCGGAGGTCGGCGTGCGGCTGACCCGGTCGCCGCTCGGCCTGACGCTGGACGCCGTGCGCGAGGCGATTGCCGACGCCGGCCTGACGCTCGACCAGATCGATGGCGTCGCCACCTATCCCGGCAAGATGTCGACCTTCCTCGGCTTCTCGCCGGTCAGCTCCGACGATGTGATCGAGATATTGGGCCTCAACACACGCTGGCATATCGGCGCGGCCGAGGCGACGGCGCAGCTGGGCGCGATCGCCGAGGCGGCAATGGCGGTGAAGGCCGGCCTTGCCCGCCATGTCCTGTGCTTCCGCACCGTCTATGAAGCGGCGGCGCTGGCCCGTCCCGACGAATTTCCGCCGATGGAACGGCGCAAGGATGTGTCGGGCAATTCGCAATGGGTCTCGCCCTTCGGCGCCTTTTCGGCGGCCAACTGGACCGCGCAATTCGCGATGCGCCACATGAAGCGCTATGGCCTGACCCGCGAACAGCTCGCCCAGGTGGCGCTGAACGACCATGCCAATGCCGCGCGCAACCCCCGCGCGATCGTCAGGAAGCCGCTGACCATGGACGAGTATATGGCGGCGCGGATGATCAGTTCGCCCTTCTGTCTCTATGATTGCGATCGTTTCACCGATGCCTCGACCGTGCTGATCGTGTCGGCGGGCGATGCGCTGGGCGAAGTGAAGACCACCCCGGTCCGCATCGCCGCCAGCGCCGGATCGGTCGAGCGCTACAGCTGGGACCAGGCCGAATGGGCGAGCGCCTATCCGACCGGGCGCGACCTGTGGAAGAATACCGACTACAGCGCCAAGGATGTCGATACCGTCCAATTCTATGACGGCTTCGCCTTCCAGCCGATCACCTGGCTCGAAGGGCTGGGCTTCTGCGATGTCGGCGAGGGCGGCCAGTTCCTCGAAGGCGGCAAGCGCATCGCGCTCGACGGCGAATTGCCGATGAATACCGGCGGCGGCCAGCTTGGCTGGGGCCGGCTGCACGGCTTCGGCTTTGCCTATGAATCGGTGGTGCAGTTGCGCGGCGAGGGCGGCGAAAGGCAGATCGCCGGCGACCCGAAGGTGGCCGTGGCGACATCGGGTGGCGGCCCCATGGCGGCGGCGCTGCTGCTGGCGAAGGACTGATCGCGATGGACAGCGGCATGCTGGACATGCTGCCCGGCTTTCGCCGTCGCTTCCTGGTGACGCCGTTGCCGGGCCGGGTGACGGCGGCGGTCGAGGATGACTATCACAGCATGGCCGTCATCCTGCATCATGACGGCGCGCGCATCAGCGGCGTCGACGCGATCATGGAGCGGGTGCCCTGGACCACCTGTCCCAGAGCGCCGGCGGTGCTGCAGGCGACCTTCACTGGCGTCGCGCTGGGTGACGTTGCGGCGCGTGGCGAGAAGAAGGCGAACTGCACCCATCTGCACGACCTGGCCGTGCTGGCGGCAGCCCATGCCGGCGACGAGGCGCCGACCCGCTATGAGATTCTCGCCTGCGACCCGATCGAGGGCGAGGCGGTTGCGGAAATCAGGCGCGACGGCATGCCGCTGTTACAGGTCGCCCATCGCAGCCATGTCATGACCGCGCCGGCCGACATTGCCGGCCAGTCGCTGATGAAGCTGCGGCCGTGGATCGATGCGCTGGAAGAGCCAGAGCGCGAGGCGGCCCGGCTGCTGCAATGGGGCACGATCCTGGCCAATGGCCGGCTGATCCCGATGGAGCGGCAATCGACCGCGACCCGCGTGCCGCCCAACTGCTTCACCTTTCAGCCGGAAAATGCGGTGAGGGCACAGCGCGTCGGCCGGGTGATCGACTTCACCGCCGAACCTCTGGTGCCGCTCGACCATTTCGATGGTGCCGCCTATGACCGGCCACGCGACGCACAATAGAGGAAACGGGACGATGGACGAGGCGCGGCAACTGGTAGCCCCCGAATTGCGCGCGGCGCTCGACCTCTTCCCGCCACTCGACCTCAGCGATCAGACCATCGCCGCCTTCCGCCAGCCCTTTGCCAACCGCCCGGCCGATCCGATGCCCGACGCGCTGGCCGCCGTGCAGCGGGAAGAAATCTTCCTGCCCGGCGCGCCCGGATCGCCCGATGTGCGCTGCCTGCTCTATCGCCCGGCCGAGGCGGCTGGGGATGCCCTGCGTCCGGCCTATCTCCATATCCATGGTGGCGGCTTCGTGCTCGGCATGGCCGACATGAGCGACCTGTCCAATCGCGCCTGGGCGGCGCAACTGGGCTGTGTCGTCCTGTCGGTCGATTATCGGCTGGCGCCCGAAACCCCTTTCCCCGGCGCCCGCGACGATTGCTACGCCGCGCTCGCCTGGCTGCATGACCAGGCCGACGCGCTGGGCATCGATCCGACCCGCATCGCGATCGGCGGCGAGAGCGCAGGCGGCGGCCATGCCGTGGCGCTGGCGATCCATGCCCGCGACCTTGGCGCCTATCCGATCTGCTTCATGCTGCTCGACGCGCCGATGCTGGACGATCGCACCGGCAGCAGCGCGCCGCGCCACCCCGTCACCGGCCGGTTCGTCTGGACCCCGGTGCAGAACCGCTATGGCTGGGGCGCACTGCTGGGTCAGGAAGCGGGGACCGACCGCGTGCCCATGGCGGCCGTGCCGGCCCGCTGCCCCGACCTGTCCGGCCTGCCGCCCGCCTTCATCAGCGTCGGCGCGCTCGACCTGTTCCTGGAGGAGGATATCGACTTCGCCCGCCGGCTGCTGGCCCTCGGCATCGCGGTCGAACTTCATGTCACGCCCGGCGCCTATCATGGCTTCGGCCTGGCCGGCGCCGATACGCCGCAGATGCAGGCACTCCAGGCGATGCGCCTCGCTGCCCTCCGCCGCGCCTTGCAGGGGAACTGACGCCGCCCTTCAGAATGCGGGCATGACCCTGTCGGCGAACAGCTGAGCATAGGGCTGGAACTTCGCCGGGGGCAGGCCGGGCGGGAGCATCATCATGATATGCTCGACATTGATGCGTTGCTGCATCGCGCGGAAATGGTCGATCGCCGCGTCGGGGGTCAGGATCTGCAGGATGCCGCTGCGTTTGAAGGCGTCAAGCGACATGGGTTTCAGCGCCACCTTGTCGATGCCCGATGCCTGATCCTCGGCCAGCCAGGCGCCGTAAGTCTCGTTCACATGGTGGAAATAGGGGGCCATCTCCGCCATCGCCGCCTCGGGGTCTTCGGCGACCAGGGTGAACAGGCTCTGGATGCGGATGCGCGCGGCGGCCGGGTCTTTCCCCTCGGCGCGCAGCTTGTCCGCATAGAGGCCGCATACCTCCTCATTGCCGAAATAGCCGTCGGCATATTTCGCCACCCGCGCCAGCGCCTTTTCGGCAAAGCCGCCAATATAGAGGGGGATGCGGCCGCGCGGCGCAGCCGGGCGCAGGGACGCGCCGGTCACATTATAATGCTGCCCGGCAAAATCGACCGTCTCGCCGGCCCAGAGGCGCTGGACGATTTCCAGAAACTCGTCGAAGCGCGCGCCGCGCTTGGCGAAATCGACGCCATAGGCCTGGGTCTCGCGCCGGCGGTAGCCGATCGCCAGCGCCATCTCCAGCCGGCCATCGGACAGGATATCCAGCACCGCGCATTCCTCGGCAAAGCGGACCGGATGATAGAGCGGGGCGAGCGCGATCGCAGACCCCAGCCTGATCTTGCTGGTGCGCGCCGCGATCGCCGCCAGCGCGACATTGGGCGCGGGCATGTAGCCATCCTGCGCGCCATGATGTTCGGGCACCCAGGCGCCGGCAAAGCCCGCCGTTTCGCTCCAGGCGATAAAGTCCAATATCTCGGCATAAAGATCGGCCGGGCGCCGTTCCCATTGGGGCGGGTTCCGGAAATCATAGAGATAGCCGAAGGTCAGCGGGGTGCTCATGACGATGCTCCGGGGGCAGGGCAAAACGCCCGCCAACCCGGTTGGGCGGCGGGCGTGGAAAGGCCGGACGGCCGATCCTTATTCGAAGGGTTCTTCGCCCTGCAGCTTGGTGCGGTGCATCATCCGGTTGCAGTCGGGATCATATTTCTCGGCCCGGTGCATGGTGCCGGTATTGTCCCAGATCACCAGGTCGCCGACGCTCCATTCATGGCTGTAGCTGAATTCCTCGCGGGTCGCCCATTCGCGCAGCCCGACCAGGATTTCGGCGCTGGCATAGGGATCGAGATCCTTGACCCGCTGGGCGGTGCAGCCCAGCACCAGCGACTTGCGGCCCGACTTGTGGTTCCACACCAGGGGCAGCTCATTCTCGCCGACCTGGCGCATGCCCTTCAGCTTGGCGAGGCTGGGCTCGGGCTCATAATAGAAGACCGTCGCCCAGACCGAGTGGATCACGCGCAGCGTCTCATATTCGGCCTTCTGCTCGTCGGTCAGCGCCTCATAGGCGGCATAGGTGTTGCAGAAGCCGGTATTGCCGCCCCAGGTCGCGGGCACCTTGCACGAGAGCAAGGAGGCGAGGATCGGCACATCGTTCATCGTGCCGTCGATATGCCAGTAGAGCGATCCCTTGAGATATTCGGCGCTCTGCGGATTTTCCTTCACGTCGAGGGTGATCTTGTGGATTTCCTCGCCACCGCGATGCTCGGGGGCAAAGGCGCCCAGCGTCTTGGTGAAGGCGATCTGTTCCTCGTCGGTGAAGTCGATCTTCGGGAAGACCAGCACGCCGCGCTGTTCCAGCAGCTCGCGAATCTGCGGCGCCAGTTCGCCGGCCAGCAGCTCCTCCTTGCTGTTGAGGATGCGGCTGCCGATGCTCGGCTTGATATCTTCATGCACGAAACGGGTAATGGTGGTGGCGGACATGCCTTGCTCTCCTATGCATCCCTGCGCGTTTGAACACATGTTCAACATGCCTGCACAGAAAAGTCAATGCCTCTCATTTTTCGGGCGGCAGCAATTCGTCCAATAGCGCCTCGACCGAAGCGCGCGCGTCGGCGTGGCCGCTCGCGACCCCCATGTCGGCTTCCATCACCAGGGTGCGGCCGACCGCCGCGAGGAGCAGGCTGAGGCCCGCTGCCGTCACCTTGTGATCGGCGAGTCGATCACCCAGCAACTGCTCCATCAGTTGCGCCTGGCGATCCCGCATCGCCTCGCTGTGGCGGGCGATCTCGGCACGGATCGCCTTGCGATGATTGGCCATGGCGACGAACTCCATCGCCAGCGCGTTGCGGCTGGGGTCGGAAAAGAAGCGCCACAGCGCCCGCACCGGATCGGCGCTGGTCAGCGCCGCCTCGATCATTGCGTCGCTCTGTTCGGCGCCGCGGCGGAACACTGCCAGCAGCAGGTCGTCGGTGGTCGGGAAATAATAATGGACCAGCGAGGGCGGCAGCTCGGCGCGCAACGCCACCCGGCGCGAACTGGCGGCGGCATAGCCTTCGTCGCGGATCACCTGTTCGGTGGCCTCCACGATCCGGGCGCGGGTTTCGGAGCTTTCGGCGCCGACGCGACGTTTCTGGACCATGGTCGGAGCATAAATGGCCGGGCCGCCCATGCAAGCGTCCCGGCTCCCGTCGCCAGATGCGGTCCTGTTAATGCGACCCCATATAGCGACCGCCATTGGTGCTGATCGTCTGGCCGGTGATGTAGCTGGCCTCTTCCGACGCCAGATAGGCGCAGGCGGCGGCGATATCTTCCGGCTTGCCGATCCGCTTCATCGGCAGCGTCTGGGCAAAGGCGTCGGCGTCGATCGGCGCGGCGCGCAGCATCGGCGTGTCGATGAAGCCGGGCGGCACCATGTTGAAGGTCACGCCGCTCGGCGCGAATTCCAGCGCCAGCGCCTTGGTCATGCCCATCAGGCCACCCTTGGACGAGACATAATGGCCCTGGGCGAAGGAGCCCGACTGGACCGAGGAGGAGGTGATGTTGATCACCCGGCCCCAGCCGGCGGCCAGCATGTCGGGCAGCACTTCCTTGGTCAGCAGATAAGGGCCGCGCAGGTTGATGTGGATGACCTTGTCGAACAGGTCGTCATCGATGTCCATGAACGGGGTGAAGGGGGCGATGCCGGCATTGTTCACCAGGATGGCGATCGGCCCCAGCTTGGCGCGCGTCTCTTCCGCCGCCGCATGGATCGCTGCCTTGTCCGAACAGTCGGCGGTGATGGCGATGGCGGTGCCGCCGGCCGCCTCGATCAGCTTGACCGTCTCGGCCGCGCCGTCGCCATTGATGTCCCACACCGCGATCTTGGCCGTATCTTCGGCCAGGCGCAGCGCGATCGCGCGGCCAATGCCCGATCCTGCACCCGTGACCACGGCCGTGCGGCCGTTGAGAGACCTCGTCATCGCAATTCCTTCCTATATGTCAATTTCGGTGTCGCTTTTCAGGCGCCGACCAGTTGCTCGATCGCCTCGATCGTCGTGCGATGCATCATGCGATTTTCTTCCAGCGGATAGGGATCGACCCGGTGCATCGTGCCGCTATTGTCCCAGATCAGCAGGTCGCCCTCGGTCCAGTCATGGCGATAGACGAATTGCGGCTGGATCGCCCATTCGCGCAGCCTGGACAGCAGCACGCGGCCCTGCGCCGGGTCCATTCCCTCGACATGGTCGGCGGTCGATCCCAGCACCAGCGACTTGCGGCCGGTCTCATGGGTCCAGACCAAGGGATGGACCTTGGGCGTGCGCATCTGCCAGAAATTCAGCTCCGCCACGGTGGGTTCGGGGTTCACATAGCGCTGCGATGTCTCGAAGCTATGGACCACGCGCAGCCCGTCATAGGCCGTCTTCTCTTCGTCGGGCAGGTCGTCCCAGGCGGCATAGGTATTGGCGAAATAGGTGCTGCCGCCGGTCCTGGACAGCGACTTGGCGTTCAGCGTCGCGGCGAAATTGGGCACGTCGTCGCTTGCCCCGTCGATATGCCAGAAGAAGGCGCCCTTGATATATTCGGCGCCCGGATTTTCCTTCGGATCGATCGTCACCTTGAAGATGCCGCCTTCGCCCTGCGGCTGGACCCGGCCCAGCGTGTGGGAAAAGGCCAGCTGATCTTCGCGACTCATGTGCAGCCCGCGCACGATCAGCACGCCGCGCCGCTGCAACAGCGCCAGGATCGTGTCGGCGTGAGCGCCCGACACCAGGGTTGCCGCGTCGGTCCGGATCTCGGTGCCGATGCGCGCGGTCAGGTCGATCGTCGAAAAGGCCATCATCCGCTCCAGCGGGCGCCTGTCGCGCCGCTCTTCTTGGCTATCATCAACAGGATTGTTGATTTGACTGTCAAGGAAGCGGCGGCGACATCGCTGCGGCGAAGCGGCTAGCGGCCCGCCCCACGTGCAAACAGCGGCGTCAGCAGCGCATAGCTGGGATCATTCACCGGCACCGGTTTGTCGCCATGGTCGGCGGCGGGTTGCAGCAGCTTCATGTCGAAGCTCACCACCCGCTTGGCGAAGCGCCACTGGCCATCGACGCGGCGATAGCTGTCGATATAGCGCACCCCCTGGATATCGTGCAGCAGCCCACCCTTGCCATCGGGGATCAAATGCCAGGCAATGGCATAGACCTCGCCCTCGCCGGTATCGCCGTCGACACTGACCAGATGGTTGCAGACGAAATGATTGCCGATATGCATGTGCGGCAACGACGCTTCGAGAAAGGCGACATAGCCGTCGACCGGCCCGTCATAATAGGCGCCATGGCTGTCGGTCGCATCGTCGGTATAGAGCGACCGGATCAGCGCGAAATCCTGCCGGTCGACCCCGCGCGAATAGAGCTGGGCCAGTGCCCTGATCTCTTCCTTGGCGATCAGCGTCTCGATCCGGTTGTCCATGGCGTGCTTCCTCTCCTGTCGGGCCGGACCCTAGTCGGGCAGGGGCGCCGGGCAATGGGGCGGGGGCGGATCATCGGCCCGGCGATCCTCCCCTCTGTTCAGGCGGGTGCGAAGGCCCTAAGCCATGGCCCCGATGGATAATCTGCCGACCGACGCGCGCCAGCTGCGCTCCCGCCGCCAGCTGCTCGACGCGATGCTCCACATGCTGGAAACCCGCCCCTATGATCAGGTGACGATCCGCGAGGTCGCGCGCGAGGCGGAGGTCGGCTACGCCACCTTCTTCCGCCATTATCCGTCCAAGGATGCGCTGCTGCACGATCTGGCGGCCGGACAGATCGCTGATCTGCTGCAGCGCGCGCTGCCGATCCTGTTCGCCGATGATGCCCGCCAGTCCTGTCTGACGCTCTTTGCCTATGTCGCCGAACGGCGCGCGCTCTGGTCGGCTTTCCTGACCGGCGGCGCGGCGACCATGCTCAAGCAGGAATTTTCCGACCAGGCGCGCCAGCTGGCGCAGCAGAGGCCGCATGATGCCGGCTGGCTGCCCGACGAACTGCGCATCGTCTTCGCGGTCAGCGCCACGGTCGAGATTCTCGCCTGGTGGCTGCAGCAGGAACCCGATTATCCGCTCGATCGCATGGCGGAAATTCTCGACCGGCTGGTCGTCACCCCGTCGATGCAGCCCTGATCGGGCAGGGGCATCGCCCCGCCGCTATCTGCGCCCCGCGCGTTGGCGCCTCATCCGGCGCCGCCTAGCATCTTCGCCGCAAGACGGGAGGGGCGGCATGGACGGATTGACGGTGACGACGACGGCCGGGCCGGTGCGCGGCATCCGGGCGAACGGCGTGCGATGCTGGCGCGGCATTCCCTATGCGCGGGCCGACCGCTTTGCCGCGCCGGAGGCGCCGGTCGCGTGGAATGATGTGCGTGACGCATCACGCCCCGGTCCGCAATGTCCGCAAATGTATGGCAATCAGGCGAAGCGAGCGCGGCTGTCCTTGCCCGACTTTGCCGAGGATTGTCTGTCGCTCAACATCCATGTGCCCGACGGTGCGACCGGCCCGCTGCCGGTTTATGTCTGGATTCACGGCGGCGCCTTCGTCGCGGGTGGCGGCCATAGCTATGACGGCAGCGAACTGGCCCGCGACGGTGACATCATCGTCGTCACCATCAACTATCGGCTGGGCGTGCTCGGCTTCGTCAATTTCGGCGCGGTCGTGCCGGGCATCCCCTCCAATCTCGGCCTGCGCGACCAGATCGCGGCGCTCGCCTGGGTGCGCGACAATATCGCGGCCTTCGGCGGCGATCCGGCGCGGGTGACGGTCGGCGGCCAGTCGGCCGGCTCCATGTCGGTCTCGCTATTGCTCCATGCACCTGCCGCGCGCGGCCTGTTTGCCGGCGCGATCATGCAGAGTGGCGCCGTCAGCCTGATCCATGGCCGCGACCGTAGCGAACAGGTGGCGCGCGATTATATGGCGGCGCTCGGCAACCCCGATCTCGCCGCGCTGCGCAGCATGGACCTCATCCGCCTGTTCGAGGCGCAGGGCGCGGCCGGCGCCGCCAATCCCGGCACGATTCCTGCCGCCCCCTGGTTCGACGGCGACCTGCTGCCGGCCTCGCTGGCGGAGGCGGTGGCGGAGCCGGCAGCGCCGGTGCCGCTGCTCGCCGGCGCCACGCGTGAGGAAATCCGTCTGTTCGAGCTGATGCCCGGCGATATCCTGCCGACCAACTGGCCGGCGCTCGAAGCCTTGCTCCAGGCCCAATTGCCGGCCGATCACGCCGCGCGCATCCTCGCCGCCTATCCGCGCGACAAGGCGGGGCGCCGCGCGCTCGCCACCGATCTCACCTTCCTGATGCCGACGCGCCATTTCGCCGATCGCCAGTCGGGGCAGGCGCCGACCTGGTTCTATCGCTTCGACTATCGCCATCCGATCGCCGGCGCCGCCCATGGCCTCGATCTGACCCTGACCTGGCCGATGCGCGGCCTGCGCGCCGCCTTTGCGCGGGGCGGGCCGATGCGCGGGCGCCGCGCGGCGCTCGGCCGGCGGATGACCGATCATATCGCCCATTTCGTCCGCCATGGCGCGCCCGAGCCGGACTGGCCGGCCTATATGCCGGACCGACCGGCGGTGAAGATTTTCGATCTGACGGACCGGGTGGACATCGATCCCGACGGTGATCGCTGGCGCGCCTGGGCGGGCGCTGATGTCGGCGCCGGACTGACGACCCGCGCCTAGCCCTTCAGTGCTTCCAGCACCGTGCTGGCATGCTCGTGCCTGCATATGAGGAGGTCGGGCATATATGTGTCTTCTTGGTTGTAGATGAGCGGTGCGCCGTCGATGCGGGAGGCGTGGAGGCCGTGGGCGAGTGCGACGGCGGCGGGGGCGCAGCTGTCCCATTCATATTGGCCGCCGGCGTGGAGATAGATGTCGGCCTGGCCCAGGATCACCGCCATCGCCTTGGCGCCGGCGGAGCCCATGGGGACCAGTTCGGCACCCAGCGCTTCGGCGACCGCGACCGCCTGGGGTGCGGGGCGGGTGCGGGATACGACCATGCGCAGTTTCTCGGGCGCGGGCGGGATTGCGCGCGGCTGGTCGGTGCGCAGGACGATGCCATCCTCATGCCCCGGCAGCGCAACCGCGCCGATGGTCGGCACGCCGTTTACGGCGAGGCCGACATGGACGGCCCAGTCGGCGCGTGCCTCGCCATATTCGCGGGTGCCGTCGACCGGGTCGACGATCCACACCCGGCTGTGGGTCAGTCTGGCCCCGTCACAGGCCATCTCCTCGGAGAGGAGACCATCCTCGGCCCGCTGCTCCCGCAGCGCATGGACGAGGAACTGGTTGGCGGTCTGGTCGCCGGCCTTGCCGAGCGCCTTGGCGCTGAACAGGCCCGAGGCGCGGACCTCCAGCAGCAGGCGGCCGGCGGTCTCGGCGAGATGGGCGGCCAGATCGGCATCTGTCATGATGTTGCTCATTTGAGCGGCATGATCTTGCGGATGATATGCTCGGCGGCTTCCTGTGGCGTCATCTCGACGGTGTTGACCCGGATTTCGGGGCTGGTGGGCGCCTCATAGGGGCTGTCGATGCCGGTGAAGTTCTTGAGGGCACCCGATCGCGCCTTCTTGTAGAGGCCCTTGACGTCGCGCGCCTCGGCAACCTCGAGCGGGGTATCGACGAAGATCTCGATGAACTCGCCGTCCGGCAGCATCTCGCGCACCATCTCGCGCTCGGCGCGGAAGGGCGAGATGAAGGCGGTCAGCACGATCAAGCCCGCGTCGGCCATCAGCTTGGCAACCTCGCCGACGCGGCGGATATTCTCGATCCGGTCGGCCTCGGTAAAGCCCAGATCCTTGTTGAGGCCATGGCGGATATTGTCGCCATCCAAGAGGAAGGTGTGGCGGTTCATCAGCGCGAGCCGCTTTTCCACCTCATTGGCGATGGTCGACTTGCCCGAGCCCGAGAGGCCGGTGAACCAGAGGATGCGGGGAACCTGGTTCTTGAGCGCGGCATGGGCCTCGCGGCCGATATCGGTCGCCTGCCAATGGACATTCTGCGCCCGGCGCAGCGAGAAGTGGAGCATGCCCGCCGCCACGGTGCGGTTGGAGATCTTGTCGATCAGAATGAAGCCGCCGAGCGTGCGGTTTTCGGCATAGGGCTCGAACCTGATCGGCTTGTCGGTCGCCAGTTCGGCAACGCCAATGGCATTCAAGTCCAGCGTCTTGGCGGCCAGATGCTCCATGGTGTTGACGTTGACGACATATTTGGGCGCCTGGACGGTGGCCGAGACGCTCTGCGTGCCGATCTTGAGCCAATAGGGCCGGCCCGGCAGCATCGCCTCGTCATCCATCCACACGATGGTCGCCTCGAACTGGCTGGAGACCTCGGGCGGATTGTCAGCGACCGCGATGACGTCGCCGCGCGAACAGTCGATCTCGTCGGCAAAGCAGAGCGTGACCGACTGGCCGGCGATCGCTTCGTCGAGGTCGCCGTCACCACCGGTCCCGCTTGCCGGGCCGGTTCCACCCGGCATCGTGACGATGCGACTGATGGTGCTGGTCTTGCCAGACGGCAGCACCCGCACGGCGTCACCCGGCTTGACCGATCCGCTGGCGATCAGGCCGGCAAAGCCGCGAAAGTCCAGGTTCGGACGGTTGACCCACTGGACCGGCATGCGGAAGGGCTTGGCCGCCGCGGTGGTGGCATCGACCTCGACGCTTTCGAGATGCGCCATCAGGGTCGGCCCCTGATACCAGGGGGTGTTCTCGGACCGGGCGGTGATATTGTCGCCCTTGAAGCCGGAGATGGGGATGGGGGTGAAGGCGCTGATGCCGATGCTCTGCGCGAACGCGGCATAATCGGCGACGATCTTGTCGAACACGGCCTGGTCATAGCCGACCAGGTCCATCTTGTTGACGGCCAGCACGATGTTGCGGATGCCGATCAGATGGGCGAGGTAGCTGTGGCGCCGCGTCTGGGTGAGAATGCCCTTGCGCGCGTCGATCAGGATGACGGCCAGGTCGGCGGTGGAGGCACCGGTGACCATGTTGCGGGTATATTGTTCATGGCCCGGCGTATCGGCGACGATGAACTTGCGCTTCTCGGTGGCGAAGAAGCGATAGGCGACGTCGATGGTGATGCCCTGTTCGCGCTCGGCGGCGAGGCCATCGACCAGCAGGGCGAAGTCGATCTCGCCGCCTTGCGTGCCGACGCGCTTGCTATCGGCCTGCAGCGCTTCGAGCTGATCCTCGAAGATCATCTTCGAATCATAGAGCAGCCGCCCGATCAGGGTCGACTTGCCGTCATCGACCGAGCCGCAGGTGATGAAGCGCAGCATGGTCTTGTGCTGATGGACGTCGAGATAGGCGTCGATGTCCTGCGCGATCAGCGCATCGGTCTGGTAGACGGGGTCCTGTGTGATCACGTCGGACATCAGAAATACCCCTCCTGCTTCTTCTTCTCCATGCCGGCGCCGCCGGCATCCTTGTCGATGGCGCGACCCTGGCGCTCGGATGTGGTGGTGAGCAGCATCTCCTGGATCACCTCCGACAGGGTGCTGGCCTCGCTCTCGACCGCGCCGGTCAGCGGATAGCAGCCCAGCGTGCGGAAGCGGATCGATCGCTCGACCGGCACTTCGCCGGGCGCCAGCGGGAAGCGGTCATCATCGACCATCAGCAGCATGCCGTCGCGCTCGACGGTGGGGCGGGGGGCGGCGAAATAGAGCGGCACGATCTCGATGCCCTCGAGCTGGATATATTGCCAGATGTCGAGCTCGGTCCAGTTGGAGATGGGGAAGACGCGGATGCTCTCGCCCTTGGCCTTCTTCGCATTGTAGAGGTTCCACAGTTCGGGCCGCTGGTTCTTGGGATCCCAGCCATGCGACGCGGTGCGGAAGGAGAAGATGCGCTCCTTGGCGCGGCTCTTCTCCTCGTCGCGCCGCGCGCCGCCGAATGCCGCGTCGAAGCCGAACTTGTCGAGCGCCTGCTTCAACCCTTCCGTCTTCCACATGTCGGTGTGGAGCGCGCCATGGTCGAACGGGTTGATGCCGCGCGCCTGGGCCTCGGGATTATGATGGACCAGCAGTTCCATCCCCGCGTCGCGCGCGGCCTTGTCGCGCAGATCATACATCGCGCGGAACTTCCAGGTGGTGTCGACATGCAGCAGCGGGAAGGGCGGCGGCGAGGGATAGAAGGCCTTCTTGGCCAGATGCAGCATCACTGCCGAATCCTTGCCCACCGAATACAGCATCACAGGCCGCTCCGCCTCCGACACAACCTCCCGCAATATATGTATGCTCTCCGCCTCTAGGCGCTGAAGATGGGTCAGGTTCCGGGTCATGGGCTCGCTCGCGCCGCTGGGCGGCATAAGGGTCTATAATGTGCCGTCGAAATGACCCCGCTGCGCCCGCCGGGCAAGATTGGCTTTGTTAAGCCGGGTAAACCCCATCTTCTTTCGTCCTGTCGGATGAGGGCA